>JAUIKB010000548.1 GCA_030430975.1 Polyangia bacterium | reverse complement strand
TATCCGCGTTCATCTTCTGGAGCAAGGCAAAAGAGGTCTAGGGCATGAAGCTGCTGACGTCCGGACGATTTCTTCTGCTAATCACCTTCCTGGTCATTGGCTGCAATGCCCCCCTGTATAGCCTGATCGGCCGGCGCCTCATCGCCAACGCAGATTTAGTGCACGCCAGCTATCTCGTCGTTCTGGCCGGCACGCTTGCCATTGTCACCCTCTTCGAATTGCGCAAGTGGTGCTTGCGCCCCGATTACGAACCATTTTATGACCCGACTGCCAACCGTCAGGCGGTGGACGAGCCACTATGGCGGGAGGCGGCGTCGACTCGGTAGGGAGCTTACTGATGACGCATGTGCTGATCGTGGACGACGATCGTATCGTCCGCAAAATCGTGGAAACAAACTTAACTGGCCAGGGATACAAAGTCACCGTTGCCGGCGATGGCCTTGAAGGGCTGAACGCCCTCATGACCGAAAAACCGGACGTCACGCCGCCGCCAACGGCCCCCGTGGTGCGTCGTACCCCCAAGCCAGTCAGGCGACCGCCGAAGAAAAAGAAGTGGACTCCGAGCGACCTGTAGCCGCGCTCATCACGTTCTTCGTACCTACGTCACTGTTCCGAAACTAGTCACACTCTTACAACTCACGCTGCTGCTAATCGCACTGCGTCGCTGCGCAAGTCGCGATCTCCTCGCCGCAATCGTTGACCGGATCGTCAGCGGTCATAAAACAGCGTAGAGCGGTCGACATGGGCTTGCTGGCCTTCGCGCAAGACGCGTCAACGCAACCCATGATGGCTTGGAACGGATTCTTGGCCGACTGCGCGCCTTGGATGCAGGTCATCGTCTCGGTGCAGGACTTGGTTCCGTTGCCAACCCAGTCGGCGCCGAGAAAGCGATTGCCGTCGTGAGCGCAGGTCTCCAGCTCAACGTCGCGCGGGTAGTACGAACCGACGAGCATGCACATTTCGTCAGTCGTTCGGGGTCCTTGATACACGGTATGATCGTCGTCGTTCTGGTACTCGCACATGTACTCGATGCGGGAGCCCTTCTCGATGGCTTTACCGCCCTTGAAGTGCTTGACCGGAACGTCTTCCCAGTGCGTATTCTCGTATAGTAATACCTGTTTGCCGTTGGCCGGTTCAAGCTTGGCCTCGTAGTTCACGCCCCGCGCGTGCATATGCGACTGGACGTTCAGAAGCGTGATATCCTTGTCGATCGCGCAGCTCATTCGGGCGGCCCCCTTTGACTTGGCGGGGACGCGGATGAAAGGGTTGTACCAAAAGATCGCCCCGCCCTCGTGCTTGGCTTGGTTCTTCGGAATCGAGTGTTGATTGATCGCGACCGTAGGCTCCAAGGGTTTGGCACTCGTGTTGATGTAATGTGCGTTCATCAGCAGAACGGTGCCGGCCTTGAGCGTAATGGCCACATCGTCTGGAAAGCTCAACGCGCTGCCCCCTGCGTCCGGCGACTGCGAACCGGACACGACGTTGTTCACCGCGTAGTCGGCGAACACGCCTTCTGAGCAGTCGAACACCCCGTCGGTGTCCCGCGGTTCGCCCGCTTCGGTCTCGGTAGGAATCTCGGTGTAAGGGGTGCGAAACAAGAGCACGTGATGTGAGCCACTGGTGTATCGGACCTCCTGCGAGTTCACGTACAGGTCTTGCTCCAGCTGAAAAAACTTGCAGTGCTCGACTTCGCTGCCGGGATCGATCGTCGTCTTCATCTCGAACTGCACGCCGTCCGTGGGCGGCTCCAGCAGCTTCTCCGAACCGCCATGGGCGTCGTCATCGGCCCCTGAGCAGGCCAACGCCAAGCCGGCCAGCAGCGTGAGTCCCAGTCTTCCCGTGGTCATGTCTTGCACGAACGAAACTTAGGCCGACGCTGCCGTCCGGTCAATCGACCGGGCGTCACGGCGAACGAAACCGTCCAGATCGCTACGGCCTCACCGTCACGTGAACGCGGTGAGCGTAGGCGTTTCTCTAGGCGTCGTTGGCGGCGACGAACTGCGCCGGTGGGTACTTCTTCGACGCCTTCTTGAGCGCGTCCGCCAGCATCTTGGTGGTGATGCTCTCCGGCAGAAGATCGTAGGTGCCGTCAGGGTAGTAGATCACGTAGATCGGAATCCCGACGCGACCGAGCCGCTTAACCTCCGCCTCCATCACGGCGTTCTCGTCCGTCATGTCGGCCTGCATGGGCAGGATCTGGGTCTCCTTCAAAAGCCCCCGAATCTCGTCCACCTCGATAAAGAGCTTCTCGTTGGTCTTGCAGTTGAGGCACCAATCGGCTGTGAAATCAGCGAACACCGGGCGGTTGCGTTGCTTCGCCAGAGCGATGCGTTTCTCGTCGTACGGCACCCAGTTGATCTTCCCGTCCTTGACCACCTCGGACGAGTAATTCGCCACCGGTGCCGCCTTCGCCTTGGGCGTCAGGTCGACCGCGAAGACAGCCACCGCGACGACGGCTGCGAGCGCGACACCGCGCACGACTAGACGCCGCGTGAGCGAGTGTACGAGACCGCCGAAGCGCTGGATACCCCACAGCGCAACGCCCACCGCCAACAAGAACCATAGGAAGTTGGTGCTCGCCCCGTTGTCGAGCTTGCCCTTCAACGTGCCGTAGAGCCAGACAGAGGCGCCGAGCAGCGTGAAGCCCATGAGCACCTTGAAGCTCTCCATCCAGGCGCCTGGCTTAGGCAGGATCTTTGCCATGGCGGGCACGAAGCTGATGAGCAGAAACGGCGCGGCCAGTCCAACACCGATGAAGGTAAACATCAGGTACGTCTGCCAAGCCGCCGCTCCGGTGCCCAGCGCGAACGCCGCCGCCGAGCCCAAAAACGGGGCCGAACACGGCGTCGACATGACGGACGCTACAACGCCGTTAGCGAACGAACCGGCAGCGCCTGAGCGTTCGCTGGTGCTCATTCCAATGTTGAATTCGAACACACCGATTGAATTGAGCGCGAACACGTAGATGAGCGTCGTCATCACGGCGAGGAACTTGGCGTTCTGAAACTGCATGCCCCAGCCGAGGCTCGTGCCGGATGCCCTGAGGCCGACGACAATGGTCGCGAAGACGAGGAACGTCACGATCACGCCGGCGGCGTACGCGATGCCGTGCAACCGGTTGGTCGCCGCGTCCGCTTCCGAGTGCTCCACCATGTGGAACACCTTCATCGTCAGGACCGGCAGCACGCACGGCATGACATTGAGAATCACGCCACCCAAGAAAGCAGCACCTGTGAAGTACCAAATGCTCTGTTCCAATTCGAACTCCTGGTCAGCTGGGGGAGCAGTGCAGCGGACTTAACATAGGGCGTGCGTCGTTGGGCGCACAGCCCATCCACACACAACAACCTACTTGAGCATGTGTACGGGCGCGATCCGATCGGAGTTTCTGCAGGCTGGATTTCGTTGACAGCACAAAAAGGTACGGCTCGCCGGCCGGTTCGAACGTGTGAAACGCGTCACAGCTCAGCTCGACCAGCCCAGCGGGCTCGGTTAACCTCCCGGCCAGTGTCCGAAGGCCGCGCCACCCAACTGATCGGCAGCGACGTCCCATACGTGGTGACGGCGGGCTGCGACGAGCGCGTGGTGCGGCTTTGTCGATTCGCGGCGGCGACGGCCGCTAACGCCCTCGTGTACGAGGCTACTATGGCCGAGATCACCAGCGTGGCGGTCTCCCGGCGCCCGTTTGCGATCGTCATGTCGGAGCACCTATACGCTTTCGATCCGACCGAGTTCGACGCCCTCGCGCGAGACGTACGCGCCCATATCTGCCGCGTGCCTGACGAACCGTTGGGCGACGAAGAGCTGCAGCTGTGGCTCGTCAACGTGCTCCGTGAAGCTCGCGCCCAGACCAGCCCGGCGCCAGACTAGCGCTGTCCGAGCTTCGATCCGCCACCACCGATGTGCTGTAGTCTGATCGAATGGCGTTGCCGCCAACTCTCGACATCCTGTTTCCAGACCCACAGCTGCGCCTCGACTACAAGCTAGTCAGCGAGGCTCTGACGTTCGCGTTTGCGACCGGTGGCACACAAGAAGGTTTCGGGAAGGCGCTGCGCCGCGCCGCGATGGCGCCGACGACGTGGAAAACGACATGCTTCGCCGAAGGCCTGTTCATCGATGATCTGATCGCGGACTGCTTCCCACTGCGCGTCGGTGGCCGGCGCCGCAAGCTGCGCGGCGATTTTCTGCGCCGCGTGATCACGGAGCCGCCACGCAGTCGGGATGTCGTCGAAGTCCGCCAGGAAGTCCTGCGTGAGCTCACCAAGTCCTCCGCCCTACGTTCGGCGCTTGAGCAGTCCTGGGCAGAACTCGAGGACGTACGCGTCCTGCTCGAGACCAGCGACATCAGCGGCCACGTCGACGCCATCGCCCGCCGGGTCGACATTTTGCGATCGCTGCGCACCGCAATTATCGGCATGAAGCGGTTCAAGAGCGCATCCTCCGCGTTGAGCCGAATCGCGAACGCGGGAGCAGCGATCGTGAGTAGCGAAGCGTATCGGCATCTTGAGGATGTGCTCGACTGTGAAGCGAACCTAGCAGAGGTCGACGTCGCCCTGGGCGTCGCGTACGACGGCCGCATCCGTAGCTTCGCCATCGTGCGCGCCGACGAGAACGCGAAGAACCCGCATTACCGCTCGCCCCTCCGACGCTTCTTCACCCGCCTCTGGATGCTGCTCCGGGGCTACAAGTTTCAAGAGGCTGAACTGATCGGTCGACTCATCGACGGCGCGTTCGAGGGCCTCCGCGACGTCGTGATCGCCAGTCTGCAGCTGCACGCCCAGCTCGAAGTCTATCTCGCTGCTTTGGCATTTCGGGACCTAGCCAACGCGCGCGGACTCGAAACCAGCCTGGCCGAGTTCGACACCGAGGCAGACATCGCGGTCGA
>JAUIKB010000547.1 GCA_030430975.1 Polyangia bacterium | reverse complement strand
GTACCAAGCGGCAACGCCGTCCGCGTCAAATGTCGCCCGGAGCTTGGCGGGCGCCAGACTTAGCCATCGCCGAGGCTGGCCGCGGATGTGCCGGAGCCCCGCTGCCCCCAGGCACGCATCCTTGCTCGCCTCACCCCACACCGTCTTGCACTCATCTGGGAAACCCAGCGCTTCGGCGCTCACCCAGCGTCCCGTAGCCTTGGGAGCCGATCCGATGAACAGATTCCAGCCGCCATTCGCGCTCACAAACGCACAGCGGTCCATCGATATACAGTTACGTAAAGTCCACGGTGCGCACAGCGCGACGATGGCGACGCTAAGGCCGGCAGCGGCGAGGCCGCGCCGTGCAGCGCCGCCTCGTACCGCGAGCCAGCCGAGGACCGGCGCGAGCAAGACCACCTGTGGCCGCATATATGTCGAGACGCCGAGTGAGACGACCAACCCCACGACCGCTGCGAGGTCACCGCGACGCCGGAAGCGATCGGCGCACCAAACGCAAATCAACAAGAGCGAAGCGACTACGCCTTCGGTCATGACGGCGGGTACGTAGCCGATAAGCGTAGGATGAACCGCCAGCAACACGCCCGTGAGCCACCCTGACCGCTTCCCAAACCCGCGCGCTACCAGGTCCCAGCCAGCACCAACCGCAACAGCCCCAATCGCCGCTGCCAGGCACATGGCGAGCCACGGTCGGGCGCCGCCGACCCAGTACAACCCGCCCAACAGCGCCGGATAACCCACGGGGTAATGCGCCGCATACGTTACCGTCCCGTCGGGCCACAGCCACGTGTAGCCATGGCCCTCAGCGATGCGCATCGCGATCTTATGATAGAAAACGCCGTCGTTCGCCGGCGGAAACCGCCCAGCCGCCCAGACCACCACCATCAGCCGCACGCTGAGGGCTGCTGCCATCCACACCCAAGCCGAGTGCTTCGATAGCGTTCCGCCGTTGCGCTTCGAATTCACAGGCGTGGCAGCAGCCCGAGTTCGGCCAGGTCACACGTCACTTCGCAGGCGGGGAGTCCGACCACGTTGGTGTAGGAGCCCTCGAGGCGCACGACGAAACGTGCCGCGAGCCCCTGGACCGCGTAGCCGCCTGCCTTGTCTCGCCCGTCTGAAGTGGCCACGTAGTCGTCGACTTCGTGTGCGGAAAGTTCGCGGAAGTGCACCGATGTTGACACGCTGCGCGAGCGAACGCCTGCACCAGCGCGGATCGCGTAGCGTGTCGTGACCAGATGCTGGCCGCCCGATAGTGCAAGAGTCATGCGTCGGAGATCGGCAGCATCTATCGGTTTCCCAAAGACCACACCGTCACACACGACGATCGTATCGGCGACCAGCACCGGGCTTTTCGGATGGGCCGCGACCGCGGCACCCAGCTTCATCTCAACGATACGCTCGACCAGAACGTCTGGCGACTCGCCTGGCTGCGGCGTTTCGTCGACGTGGATCGGCGCAACGCGATGTGGAACGCGAATCTGCCGAAGAATAGCCGAGCGGCGCGGCGACGCCGAAGCCAGCACCAAAGAGCCTGCAGGGTTCGCCACGACGCAGACCCATAACATACCTCCGCCGCCCCCTTGTACCGCGCGCCCCCTACGAGCAGACTGCTCCGGTGAAGCGCCCGGTTCTGCCTGTTGTTGCCGTGGCGTTAGCGATCGGCACCAGTCCAGGCGTCGCCCAGGCGGACTGCGACAACCCCACCGTCGTCGATTGCATCGGTTCCGACCAACTCTGGCTGGCCCCGACCCTGGATCGGTTCTTCACCGTGCCGCGCGTGGCGCAAACGAAGACGCCGGGGATCGACTTCGCCGCGACCTTCGGGTATCAACGTCGGCCAGTCGTGCTGTCCGCACCCGCACCGGATCCCGCCGGCCGCGAAGTCGAGCTGGTCCGCGACAACGTGGACCTAACATTGGGCATCGCCGCGGTCGTCACGCGTCGTGTAACCGCCGGCCTCAGCGCTCCGTTCATCCTGTTTCAAACCGGTGCCGGGCGGGATGCGGTGTCCACACAGGGCAGCACTTCGATCGCGACCCACGCCGCACGCGACCCCCGCATCAGCGGCCAGTGGCAGTTCTTGGACGCGAAGACCTTCGACGCAGCCGCGCGGATGATGCTCCAGTTGCCGCTTGGCGACGGCCGCCAATTGGCAGGTGAGGGTTCAATCGTCTTCGCACCGAGCGTCGACGCTGAGTTGACTCTCGGCCCGATAGCCATCGGAGGCTCGCTCGGCGCCCGACTGAGACGTCGCCGCTATCTAGGCTCCACCGTCGTCGGCAACCAGCTACGAATCGCACTTGGCGTATCGGCGGCGCTGATGGAAGAAGACCGCCTGCGGGTCGGCGTCGAAACCTACGCCCTGCCAAGCCTGACCGCGCAGCCCGAGAGTCGCTTACCGGACGGGGCACAGCGCGCCGACAGTCAGCTGCCCGCCGAGTGGCTCGCCAGCCTGCGCGTGCAGCCTTCCGCGGACGGTCCCGCGCTGCTCACGGCGGCGGGCGGCGCACTCCCGCTGGCGACGCAGACCGTCACCCGGGACGGCCAAAGCTCGACTACGCGGTTTGCCGCGCTGGGCATGCCTGCGCTACGCGTCCTGCTGTCCTTGCAGTTTGTACGCTAGGGGGCGGCTGACCCAACCAAGGCTCGCGGCGACTTAGAAGACCCGTTGGTGGACATATACCCGATCGCCCGCCTGAAGTGGGAAATCCGGTGACTCTCCCTCTGTGATCGCATTGGCGCTGATCACAACCGTCACCGGACCTTCTTTGCCCTGACGTGTAAGATTGACGCGGTCCTTATTAGCAATCGCGTTAAAGCCGCCCGCCAGGCTAACGATCTGCAAGAGCGTCAGCCCGGGCGTGAGCGGAAAACTGCCCGGCTTTTGCACTTCCCCCAGGACGATTACACGCTTCGAGTTATACGTCTGAACGCTGACAACAACGCTTGGGTCGGTCAGGATCTTCTTCTCGACCAGCTGTTTTCGAATCAGAGCCTGAATCTGCTGCGGCTCTAATCCTTCCACCTTGACACGGTGAATGTACGGCAAGTCGACGGTACCATCGGAAGCGACCTGGTATTCCTTGGGAAGGTCCTTCTCCCCGACTATTTCGAGAGAGAAAACATCTCCCGGACCAACCGTCGTCGACTCGATCGGCGCTGGTAGCCGAACCCGAGAGTTATCCGGTCGCGGCCCACACGCTGCGGCAACCGTCAACAAGACTAACCAAGCGCATGCGTGCCGCAGCACGCGCAGCACGCGGGTGGTGGTGGGTTGCGAGCGGCCGACGTTCGAGAACGTCGACGCCATCACATGAACCAGCGCGCACCCAAGAAGGCGGTGAACTTCTGGAAGCTGAGATCATCGACAGGAACAGTCTGTCCAGCCGGCACGGTGTTCGCCGGAACGAGCGGCACCTTCTTCGAAATGTTCTGGTCGTAGCCAAGGTTGGCGAAGATGCCGATCGTGTCGCTGGTGCGGTACTCCGCAAATAAGCCAACATCGATCCGGTTCTCCGAGAACGCGCCCTGGCGTAAACCCGTCTGGGGAAGAGCGAAGAAGATATCCGGGTGGTTGACGTGACTGAGACCGCCCTGAAGGGTCACCACGAACTGTCCACCGCCGAAGTAGTCGAACTTCAGGTAGCCTCGATCGCGCTGAAAAAAGTCACCGAGATAGCTGTTCCCGAAGTCGCGCAGGTAGCCCGCCGCGATCGAGGACAGCCCGACCGGCGCGTCCTGTCCCGGCTCACCCTTGGGCATGATGAAGAACTTCGCCTCGGCTTGGGCGATCAAGCTGTCGTAGCTACTGGCCACTCCGGTCGAGTCGGCTGTGTTGAAGGACGCACCCCAGCCGACCATGCCGAGCAATGACCAGCGTCGGCTGATCAGCCCGTTGATGCCGACCCTGGCTTGGATGGGTCCGCCACCGTTCTGCGCGTCGGTGGAGTAGTTGATGAAGCCGACGGATCCGTCATAGAGCAGCGCCGTCTGCGGCAAGAACTTCCAGCGCCCCCGTGTGCGGATGTAGTGCTGAATGTTGTTGAGCTCCTGGAACCCCTCATCCTCGAAGAAGTTCAAACGCAGCTCGTAGCCCAGGCGCCAGCTAAACAGCCCGCCGCCCGGTCGCCACGTCACGCCCGCACCCGCCCGGAGCGAATCGCGGTCAAATGCGGTGTTCGAGTCGATTGAGTTGGACGGCTGGACCTGCCGCGTGAAGTCGACCGAGACATCCGCGCCGACCTTGCTTCGCGGAAAGAAGTTCGCGGAGAGCCCCGCTAACAGGGCGACGTCGCGTTGCTCGCTGACCTCCGACCCCGTACCACTCTTGAGTGAAATCGGCTCCTGATAGGTCGCAGCGACGATGGCCTTGAAGTCAACCTTCGGGGGAGAACCCGGGCTGTCCGCTCGACGTTGGGCCCCCAACGTCTTTAGGGTGAGCGAAGGAATGACCTGCAGCATCGCAGTCGAAATGATCTGATTGTTCGGCGGCGAGTCTTCTTCAGAGCGCTGGAAAAAGTTCGAGTTGTAACCAACCTGGCCCGCGATAGCCGGATGCAGCTCCAGGTCGCCGGTGCGAATACCGATACCCTCGCCCACCCGACGATCCTGCAACCATGGAGACTGTGCCTGGGCTAACCGAGGCGAGAACACAGCGCAGCCAACAATGGCTGCTATGAGCGCGCGAGTTTTCATCGAATTGCTATCCACCTGCTACTGAGCAGAGGTCCCCCAAATCTAAGTTGAGGCCCCTCTTCTACGCGAGCCGGCCAAGAAAGGAAACCTACTTCGTGGGGCTACTGAGAACAGGTGGGTCGGAAAGGATCGGGTCGTCCGGAAACTCGCTCGGGTCCGTATTGGGGATGTCCGGGTCGATGGTCACGTCCACCACGG
>JAUIKB010000546.1 GCA_030430975.1 Polyangia bacterium | reverse complement strand
CCTGTTCGGCCTGTTCGTGTTCGCGGGGGAACCTCTGGCGCCCTCTCGCCGCGTGCGCGTTCAGTGGGATCGCGTCGGGCGATCCAAGTTCCGACGCTTCATGGGCCCCGGCCTGATGAAGACGAGTTCCTTGATGTTGATGAGCGCCTTGCCGCAGTTCAGCCTGCTCGCAGCAGTCGGCGTGGCGTTCGCCCTAATCGACACGTCGTCGACTCGGTTCGACGTGTATCGAGTCCTGTCATTCGCGGCGTATCTCGGCACGTTTTACATCTTCCTCGTCGGGTTTACCTCTTGGTCGCGCGCCCGGGCTCGCGGGGGAACGAGCCCACGGCTGATGCTCGTGCTCGCGCTGTTTCTCGCGGTCGTCGGTCCGTGGATCATCATGGCCATCGCCGGCGTCGTGACGTCGGACCCGAACCAGGCACTGATCGTCGGCGCTCCCTCCCCGGCGTACATCTTCGTCATGATGGACGAGCTGCGCCCCAGCGGAAACGAGATCCACGTGGCGGCCGGCTACGTCTGCGCCATGGCGTGGGGACTTGTCGGACTCGGTGCGCTCGGGATGGCCAGCGCCCGCGCAAAGAAAGAGATCGACAAGCATCACGCCTCCGAGCGCGAAGTGGAGAAGCTGCTGAACGACGAGGACGCCGCGCGCGCCGAGGCGGCACAGCGAGCCGCCGCGGAAGCGGAAGCGATGGCTGACGCGCCACCGCCTGCAGAGGCGCGCTTCGCTGCAGCGCAGCCCGACGCCGATCCGACCTCGGCGCCGGCTTCCCCGGCGCAGCCCACCACCCAGCTCATGGAGCCGCTAGAAGATGGGCCGGCTAGCTTCGTACCGCCATCCCAAGACGGTAGGCCGAGCGCCGGCGCCGACGAAACGTCCGGTCCCAGCACGATGCGGGGCGTGGCGCCCACAAGCGGTGACCGACCCGGCGCACAAGCCGTGCCCTCGACGCTTCATGGAGTGGCGCCACCGGCCGCTGGTAGCGTTCAGCCGCCCGCAGCCGCATCCGTACCCGGAACAGCTGAGCACCCACGCCATAGTGATCCGGTGCCCGGTACGCTACACGGCGTCGCGCCACCGGCGAATCCACCGGATGAGGACTCGTCGTGACGGCTCCGGTTCCGCTCCTCGACGCCCAGTTCGTCCGTGAACTCGAGGCTCTGCGACGGCGCTTAGAGATCCGCGCTCGCTCGGGAGGCGCTGGAGAACACGTTGCCAAACGCCGGGGCGGATCGGCGGAGTTTCAGGAGCACCGCCAATACGTCGCGGGCGACGACCTCCGCCGCATCGATTGGCTCGCGTACGCGCGCACCGGCGAACCGGTGATCAAACTCTTCCGCGCCGAAGAGGACATGGTGATGCGGCTGTTGATCGACGCGTCGGCATCTTTGGACTTCGGTGAGCCGAGCAAGATCGAAGTAGCCAAGCGCCTAGCTGCGGCGCTCGGCTACATGGCACTGGCAGGATCGCAGCGAGCGCAGGTGCTCGTCGCGGGCGGCGGAGATTCGTCCGGGACGCTCGCCCGTGTTTCGTCGCCTCGCCGGGGCCGCCGCGCCCTGCCCGCGCTGTTGCGAGAGCTGGACCAAACCGACGCGGGCGGCGCTGTCGACCTGAGTCGTGCGGTTGTGCACGCCATGCGGCAGTCCAGGCGCCCGGGCATGCTCGTCGTGATCAGCGACTTCTTCGACTCAGGCCCGCTGCTGCAGGCGTTGGCGCAGGCCCGGTCGGCCGGCAACGATATCTTCTTGGTTCAGGTCGTCGCGCGCGAGGAGGTCGAGCCCGACTTTGAAGGCGACTTCAGCCTGGTAGACAGCGAAACCGGCGAAACGGTCGAGGTGACCATGGATGCATCCGCCGTCGATGCCTACGTGATGCGCTTCGCCGGATTGATCGAAGAGCTTAGGGGCTGGGCACGACGCCACGGCGCGACGTACGTGCGCGCCGTAAACGATGAACCGCTTGAAGACGTCGTCCGACGTTGCGTTGGCAGGACGGTGGACTGATGGCAAAGCCTGACGACGAGCTCGCAACCGAAGCGCTGCGCGTGTATCGGCGCTACGCGCGCGAAATGGTCGAGGGGCTGAATCTGTGCCCGTACGCCGAGCAGGCGAAGAAGAGCGGCCAGGTTGTCGAGCGCGTCATCTTGGAACGCGAGCCGACCTACGAGACCGCGCGCGCCGCGCTCGACGAACTGGTCGCCAGCGAGGCGATCGATATCGGCCTGCTGATCTATCCCCGCGTGCAGCTCGGTCGGTCGGGGTTCGACCGATTCGTGTCGGACTTTCAAGCGCGTGACCAGGCCTCGCGAGAGCTTGGCAAGGTGCCGTTCGCAATGGCCGCGTTTCATCCGCAAGCGCCAGCGGACACAACCGCTGCAGAGCGCCTGGTGCCGTTCATTCGACGCACGCCGGATCCGACGATCCAATTGGTACGGCGAGCCGCGCTAGACCGAGTGCGTGGCGGCGGCGACGGAACGCAGTTTCTCGACCCCACCGCGGATCTGGAGCAGCTCCTGAAGTCCAAACCGAGCTTGCGAAAACGGATCGCAAGCGCCAACCTGGCGACCGTCCAAGAGCTCACGGTCGATCACGTCGCCCGCCTGTTTGACGATATTCTCCGCGACCGCAACGACGCCTACGCTCGATTCGGTGAGCCGCCTCGGCTAGCTCCGCCCTCAGCCGTTAAGGATAGAGCCCACCGTGCCGTTTGAGCTCAAGTCACCGACCGGTTTGTGGCTGCTCACGCTGCTTGCGCCGCTGATCCTGTTCTACATCCTCAAGGTTCGACGCAAGCAGATGAAGGTCGCCTCGACGTGGCTTTGGGCCCAAGCGTCGCGCGACCTGCTTGCCAAGAGCCCGTTCAAGAAACTGGTCGTCCAAATCCCGCTGATCCTGCAGCTGCTCGCCCTCGTGCTGCTGGCGTTCGCGCTGAGCAGCCCCGCTACGCGCGGCGGCGCCATCGTGGGCGATCACGTCGCCGTCATCATCGATACCAGCGCCTCGATGAGCAGCCGGGCTGGAAAACAGCGACGCATCGACTTGGCCAAAGCTGCCGCCGACAAGGTCGTCAAGGCGCTGAGTCCGGGCAGCGATGCGCTGATCATCGAGGCCGCACATGATGCTCGCGTCGCGTCGCCACTCGACCGCGATCGACGGCGGTTGGAAAGCGCGATCGCTCAGCTGGACGCGCGTGACGTCGAAGGACGCGTCGGCGTGGCGATCGGTCTAGCCAGTGATCGGCTCCGTGGACTGCAAGGCGACAAACGCATCGTCCTCATCACAGACGGCGCGCTCGCACACCCCGGCGGCCTAACGAGCGGGACGATTCCAATGGACGTCATCACGGTCGGCTCGCCTGTGGAGAATGCCGGCATCGTCCGCGTCGACGTGCGGTCGGGCATCGACAAGGCGACCGAAGCCGAACAGGCGCAAGCGTTCGCGGTCGTCGCCAACTACGGCACCAAGAAGCGCGAGGTCTTCGTCACCCTCCGGCAGCGCAACGTGAAAGACCCGATCGCATCTCGCAAACTGCTGCTCGAACCCGGCGAGCGCACGCCGGTCGTGTTGACGTTTGAGCCTACGCGCGGGGACCGAGGCAGCGGACTGATCGTCGAGCTGTCACCACCCGATGCTATGCCCGCGGACGATCGCGCGTACGGGCGGGTGCCGCTTGGGCGGAAGATCCCCGTCGTGATGGCGCCCAAATCCGCCAGTCCGTGGTTTCAACGCGCCTTGCTCGCGGACCCGGACGTCGAGCTACTCGTGACCTCCAAGGCGGACCTGGCGACCGCTGAAGTGCCTCCCGACGCGCTGATGGTCGTCGACGGCTTCTGCCCCGAAAAGCCCCGCGGCGCGGACTTGGTCGTCCTCAACCCGCCAGCGGGCCGCTGCTACACGTCGGTGGTCGGCAAGACGATCGAGCGCCCGGCCATCACGTCGTGGTCGGAGAGCGACGCCCGGCTCCAGTTCCTCACGCTGGACGGCGTTCAGCTCGAGTCCGCCAAGGCGATCGAAACCGACGGCCCTGCCGACTCATTGGTCCGCGCGCGCGAAGGCACAGTGATCAGCGACATCTCGATGCCGGGCCGCAGCGCAACGCTGTTGTCCTTCAAGGTGGGCGACAGCAACTGGCCGCTCAAAGCGTCGTTCGTGTTGTTCGTGCGCAACATCGTCGAATCCTCCCGAACCCACCGGGCTCGCGGCATCACAGGACCGGCGCGAACCGGCGAGACGATGCGGGCGCGGGTCCCGACCGACGTCAAGTCGATCGAATTGGAGCGGCCTACCGATACCGAGGACACCAAGCCGACCTCGGTGCCAGCGCGCAACGGCCTGGTCGTGATCCCGAGCGTCGAACGCGCCGGCTTCTACCAGGTGGCGTGGAAGGGTCGAACGCCCGGCAACGTGCTGGTCGCTGCCAACCTTACCAGTCCGCTGGAGAGTGACGCTCGCGCAAAAAAGCTCGCGACGGCCGGGGCTACCAAGGAAGCCAAGTCCGGCGAAATCAAGGATGCGTTCACCGACTGGACGTGGCTGGTCGCTGCCCTGGCGCTGCTGCTGGTCGCCTTTGACGCCTGGTGGCTTACGCGTCGCCCCAAGGCGCGCGCTACAGGTGCACGTCCAACGCTGCCGCTGCGTCGTCAGCCGGCTGACTCAGGCGCTTCTACCCGGGGGCCGGCGTGAACCCTGAAGTTCAGGCGTACGCGCCTTACGCTTCGCTCGCCCTCGGCGCCGTCCTGGTCGCCGCGTACTTCGTCTACGCCGTGCGTCAGCGCGGGCTGTGGACCCGCAAGATCCTGTTCGCGTTCGCCACGCTAGCGATCGCGCCGTCGCTTTACGTTGGATTGACCTGGACCGGACTGATCCCGGATCGCTACTTGAGATTCGAACGTCCCCAG
>JAUIKB010000545.1 GCA_030430975.1 Polyangia bacterium | reverse complement strand
TACGCATCGGCGCCCACGTTGAACCCCTGAAGCCGCGAGTCCTTGTCGTCGACACCGGTCAGAAACAAAAACGGCGTGGTGCTGACCTCGGTCGGTTCGGTGCGAACCCGGCGAGCGACCCAGAACCCATCGATATCGGATAGCGCGACGTCGCACACGATACAGTCGGGTTTCAGCTCGCAGGCTCGGGCGAACCCTTCGCGCGCCCCTTCGGCGATATGCACCTCGAATCCGGCGTCTTTCAGGACTTTCGCCAGCAGCGCGGCGGCCCACTCGTCATCCTCGATGATCAGAACCTGACCGCGCACATCTCAGCGATAGCACGAAGTCGCGGCAACGGTGCAGTCGGGGGCGGGACTCGCGCGCCCCTCAGGTTTCGGTAGCCGATCGGCGACGCGTATTGGAAGCCTCTACGGAACCGCTTATACAGGTGAGGTGACGGATCTTCTGAAAACACCTCTGTACGACGATCACGTTCGACTGGACGGTCGACTCGTTCCCTTCGCGGGGTTCTCCCTGCCGATACAATACGCGGGCATCAAGAAGGAGCATGAAGCCGTGCGGCAGCGGGCAGGACTGTTCGACGTGTCGCACATGGGTGAGTTGGTGCTGCGTGGCCCCGACGCCTGTGCGGGCGTCGACGGGCTGATAACCAACGATCTGAAACGGATCGCAGCAGGACGCGCTTTATATACGTGTTGTTGCCAAGAGTCCGGCACGATCCTCGACGATCTAATCGTGTATAAACGCGCAGAAAACGACATCTTGGTCGTCTGCAACGCTTCCAATCGGGACAAGATCGCCCGCCACTTCTCAAAGCACGCTGAAGGCCGGTGTAGCTTCGAAGACGAAAGCGATCGGTTCGCGCTCATCGCTCTGCAGGGGCCGAAAGCGTTCGACGTGTTGCGTAGCGCCGATGCACAGGTCGCCCAGGAGGTCGATGACCTCAAGTCATTCCGATTCAGCGCGTGCGAGCTTGCCGGCCAACAGGCAACGATCGCTCGCACCGGCTACACGGGCGAGGACGGCGTCGAGATCTTCTGTGGCAACGATGGCGCGCTCCCGATCTGGTCCGCGCTGCTCGACGCCGGCGCGGAACCGTGCGGGCTGGGATGCCGAGACACGCTGCGCCTTGAGGCGAGGCTTTCGCTCTACGGAAACGAGATCGACGAGACCACCAATCCCCTCGAAGCGGGCCTCGGATGGACCGTGAAGTTCGACGGGGCCGACTTCGTCGGCAAGTCCGCCCTGCTCGCCGTTAAAGAGCAAGGACTCACGCGGCGTCTCGTCGGGTTCGAAATGACCGGCCGGGGCGTCGCCCGACCAGGTTACCCGCTGCTCCGGGACGGGGTGCCCGTCGGCACGTGTACGTCGGGCGGACCGTCCCCAACGCTCGGGCGGAACATCGGTCTGGGCTATCTTCCGGTGGAAATCGCGGAAGTTGGGTCGGAGTTCCTGGTGGATTGTCGCGGGCGCGAAGTCTCGGCCAAAGTAGTCAAAACGCCGTTTTACAAGCGGGCGAGGCCGAGCTAAACGGCTGGTGAGGAGCACCGATGAGCGCAGCTGAAATCCGAGACGATCGCAACTACACAGTCGATCACGAATGGGCGATGAAGGACGGCGAAGTGCTCGTCGTCGGGATCACGGCATTCGCTGTCGACCAGCTCGGCGACATCACGATGGTTCAAATCGACGTCTCGCCCGGTGATCACATCAAGCTCGGCAAGGCCTTCGGCACCGTCGAGAGCGTCAAGACGCTGAGCGACCTGTTCGCACCGATTTCCGGAACGGTCCGTCGGGTGAACGACCGGCTCGAAGAAGAACCCGAACTGATCAATGATGACTGCTGGGAAGAAGGCTGGATGATCGCCATCGAGCCGGACGCCGCTGACTCGGGCATCGAAAAACTGCTGGACGTAGAAGGGTACCGGCAGCACGTAGATTCTGATCGTTGATGCGCTACCTGCCCCACACCGAGGACGAGATCGCGGCCATGCTGGCAGCGATCGGCAAGTCGAGTCTGGACGAACTGTACGCGACGGTTCCGGAGTCCGCAGCGTTCGAAGGTGACTTGGCCGTGCCGAGCGCGCTCGACGAACAGAGCTTGATGAACCACCTGGCGGAGCTGGCCGGGGCCAATCAAGGCGCCACGATGGTGTCGTTTCTCGGCGCCGGAATGTACGCCCATCATATTCCGCCGGCCGTCGACCAGCTGCTTCTGCGCAGCGAGTTCTACACCGCTTACACGCCGTATCAGCCCGAAGTAGCCCAAGGCACGCTGCAGGCGATCTGGGAGTTTCAAACCATCGTTAGCGAGATGATGGGGCTTCCGCTAGCCAACGCGAGCATGTACGACGGCGCCAGCGCCGCGGCAGAAGCGTGCCAGATGGCGCGCCGCCTCACGCGTCGCGACCACATCGTTCTCAGCGAGTGCGTACACCCTGAGTATCGACAGACCACCGAAACGTATCTGTCGAGCCGCGGCGACGCCACCCTCGCCACCATCCCCATCAACGCGCAGGGCAGTTTCGATTTGGACGCGCTAACCGGCGCGCTGACGGACGATGCGGCCGCAGTAGTCGTCAGCTATCCGAGCTTCTTCGGGGCACTGCAACCACTGCAACCGCTCGCGGACGCGGTTCATGAGCGAGGCGCGCTACTGGTGGTCGCCGTCACCGATCCATTTGCGCTCGCCATCGCCGAGTCGCCGGGAGCGCAGGGCGCGGACATCGCAGTCGGCGAAGGCCAGCCGCTGGCCTGCTTGCCAGGATACGGCGGGCCGGGCGTCGGACTGTTCGCCTGTCGCGACTCCAGAAAATACATGCAGCAGCTGCCAGGACGGCTCGCCGGCGAAACCGTCGATGCTCACGGTGAGCGTGGGTTCGTGCTGACGCTCGCCACGCGCGAGCAGCACATCCGACGGGAACGCGCCACGAGCAACATCTGCACAAACCAAGGGCTCATGGCCCTGTCGATGACGATCCGCGCCAGCATGCTCGGCAAGCAGGGCTTCGTGGCAACAGCCGAGCAGTGCCTGGCCAAGGCAAGCTACCTGCACCGTCGCATCCTCACCCTAGAAGGCTATGCCCCAGGCTTTGACGATGCTCCGCGCTTCAACGAATTCGCCGTAAAGGTCCGCGGTGGCAGCGCTGCGCGTGTGTGCCAGCGCCTGGAACAGGACGGCATTATCGCGGGGTACGATCTGGGACGTGTCGATCCGAGATATGCGGATCGACTGTTGATCGCCGTCACCGAACGTCATCGGCGCGAAGACCTAGACCGACTGGTCGACGGCCTCGACCGCGTCAAACCCTAGTACGGTCCGCGCGGCGCCGCGCAGGCACGTAGTATTCAAGCGGCCGGTGGCCAGCACAGTACTCCAGCGGTCCACCAGTGGTGAGTATCCCACTGGCGCAGCAGCCAGTGGCCGGCTCAGTACTCCAGTGGCCGGTCGCTGTCGGGGCGGTACGCGGGCAGCGGATTGGGGTACCACGATGTGCCTGCGCGCCGGTAGATGGTGAGGCGAGCCAGGTCGACGCCGAACGTAAAGCTGAACGAACGCCCGCCGTTGGTGCCGAGTCCACCGCCTGCGGACAGCGTTAGGCCCCACGGCGCGCCGATGGTCAACGTGCCCAGAACCCCTGTCGACCCGGCACCCCAGAATCGCTGGTAGGGGCCTACATCGATTGCGCCCCCGAAATCACCGTTGACGAATCCGTGTGTTGCAAGCCGGCCAAGCAGCGCGAGATCGGTTCCCCGCGTGAAGTGCGGTTGAATTCGGCCGAGGCCGCCTAGGATCAGACTATGACTTGGATCGGTGCCCATGCCGGCGTCGATTTGGAGCGTCAGCTGGCCGTCCAGCGCGTTGTCCTCTTCGCCCACCCAGCTCGCCCCGGCGCCTGTGTACAGCCAGGAAGATACGTCCGCTTGAGCCGGGCGACAGACGAAACCCATCGCACCGACCAGCAGCAGAGCGGCACGCCGCGCTGGCAGCCAAGCCCCGGTTGTGAGCCTCTTCATCGCCTGGCGAGCTACCACGGTCCCACGGCGTACCCTAGTGGATTCGCGGGTTCAGGTGGGTCGCACGAGCCCCGAATCATGTCCACAGTAGCGACGCACCCGCCCTACGATGATTCCGGCAACGCGGGAGTCGTAGAGCAGCCCGTTGTGCCCACACTCCGGAATCTGAATGTGCTCGCCGATCTCGAACTGGGCCAGTTCGGTGACCACTTGGTCGTGCTCGGCGGTGATCGACAGATGCGGCAGTGCGGACACCGCGCTGTTGGCGGCGAGATCGCGCAACAGCTCGCTGTCCGGGGAGATGTCACGGCCTGCTGGCGCGGGCATCAAGCGCGCGTGGCGTGTGCCGCGAAACGGACTGCCCATCGAAATCGTCTGGGCGATCTCAAGGCCACGCCCGAACTCCTGAGCGCAGTGGCGCGCGATGATGCCCCCCATGCTGTGCCCCACGAGGTGAACCCGAACGTCCACCGGCAACCGACGCAGGTGAAGCGCGAGTCTGCGCGACGTTGCTTCGACCCCGGGTCCTGGCAGATACGTCAACGTGGCGGTTTTCACGCCGGTCTGAGCCTCGATTCGACGCCGTAGCGGACGCAGCACCCCCGCTGTTGCAAACAGTCCGTGCAGAAGCACAACCACGTCGCTCGTTGCAGGATCACGCACCGGAAACTTGGGTCGTGCGTCCCGATGGATCAGCGAGGCCTGCCGGGCAAACGCCAGCGCCTCTCGCCCAACCCGCCGGAGCGACCGCACGCTTTCCACAGGAGCCAGTTCTTGAAACGCCATGTGCGAGGACCGTCGGTGAAGGTACCGACTCTCTCCATTTAAGGCAGGTTTTCAGCGAAAACCAGTGCGTCTCGTGCTACGCGGCAAGCAATCGACGACACCGCGATGAACG
>JAUIKB010000544.1 GCA_030430975.1 Polyangia bacterium | reverse complement strand
GAGTACCAATTCATCGATGGCGAAAGCGAAGGCGTCACGGGCGCAAAGCGCTTCGTGTAGCCGTCTACTGCTGGGTCGATGGGATACGACGTCGCACTGTTCGGGGAGCTGAACGTTCCACGATCGACTTGGCTGGCCAGCGCGCTCAAACCGGTCGATGGCGCCGGCGACTTCGCGGCGGCCGGTGACTCGTTCGCTACGGTAGCCGACTTGCTGCGGCGACTGGGCAACCTCGTTAGTGTAACCACAGACGACAATCACGTCACGGTCGAGGGCATGATGCCCAAAGACGCCTACCTGGATCTGGCACGGTGATCTTCGACTACTGGTGCTCTGAACTACCAAGCCGTGCTCGCGCGGCATTGGTAGCAGCTGGGTTCACCGTCGAGTGAGCGGCTCCGCCCAGAGCGAGGCTAGGCGACTCGGCGTGAGCACCGACGCCGTCGAGCTGTTCCGAGCCAGCGACGTCTTCGATCTGCACGTCGACTCATTCATCTGGACGCGCGTGTTTGGCTATGACTTGAAGGCACGTCACGACCTCGGCCGGTTCGACGGGCGCTGGTATAGCCAACTGGATATTCCACGGGCGGTAGACTCTTTGTCGGGCGCCGTCTGGAGCCTGACGACGAATCCGTTTCGTTCCCGAGCGGGCCGAAGGCGCGCGCTGTTTCGCAACCTGAAGCGCCTGAAAACGGACCTCGTGAGCCATCCTGATGTCGCTCTGGTACGAAGTCGCGCCGAGTACCAAGCCGCGCGCGCTGCACGGAAGCACGCGGCGTTGCTCGGCATCCAGGGCGCCAACGCTGTCTACGACTTAGACGATCTCGATCGGCTGCCGCTGCGGGACTTCGTGCGCGTTACGCTACTGGGCTTCACGCATTCAAGCTTCGGCGAGGCGAGCGAAACGATTCCGAAACGGTATCCCAGCCCCGGCTCAGCTTTGACCGGCCACGGTGTGGAGCTCATCGAACGGCTCAACTCGGCCCGCGTCTTAGTCGACCTGTCACACATCAGCCGCGCAGGTTTCGAGCGCGCCGTGGAAGTCCACGACTCGACCCAGCCGCTGGTCGTCAGCCATGCCGGCGTGGACGCGGTTTATCCACATGTTCGGAATCTGACGGACCGACAGCTGCGACAGGTTGCCGACACCGGCGGTACGGTGGGCATCATATTCAAACGGGGTCTGCTGGGGCGGCGCGACGCGCTGATTTCCGCGCACCATGTAGTGGACCATCTGCAGCACATCGTGGACACGGTCGGCGACCGGCATGCGTCGCTCGGTGCCGATTGGGACGGTGTCAACATTCCGCCCGTCGATCTCCGCACGCCAAGCCAACTGCCGCGACTGGTACAGGTGATGCTCGACCGGGGCTTCTCAGACACGACCATTCAACGCATCCTCGGCCGCAATGTGCTCAGCGTGCTGGATCATCTGCGCCCCGCGTAACGGGCGCCCCGGATGGCACGGTCAACCGGGTTTCCTCTGACGGTTTGTCGACGTCCCGTGAGCTGGTTCACAGGTCCCCCTGTTCACGTTGGGGCAGCTTCGACCCGAGTGAGGTGTCGGCGGGTCGCGCTTCGGGTGTCGAACTCGGGGGTCGGGCTTGGGGTCAGGCTCAGGCTCGGGCCGGACTTCGGTCCGGGGGCCGGGCGCTTGTTCCTTTACTTTGAGGTTTTGAGCTGGCGACGAAGCCGTTCGGGCCTGCGGCGAGGTTTGTGCGTCCGAGGTCCCGTGAACTGGTTTACGCGTCCCCACAGTTCACGAATCTCACATTTACTGTAAGGTTTATACCGCGGCCGGCGCAGAATTTACTGCAAGGTCTGTCAACGTCCCGTGAACTGGTTTACGCGTCCCCACAGTTCACACCGGGTTCGCGAAGTCCCGTGAACTGGTTTACGCGTCCCCACAGTTCACTCTTTGCGGAGCGTGAGTGCCGAAATCGCCACGAGGCCGATCGGCTGGATCAGTAGGATCGCGAGCGTCACGCGCAGCCCGATGTGATCCGCCACCAAACCGAGCACCCACGGCAATCCGAGTATAAGCGGCGTGTAGAGGTGTCCGGCGGCGTTGACGGTCCCGGAGCGTCCGGGCAGCGCCGCGTATGCCCGGGCGATGACGATCGGATACATCGGTGCGGCTGTCACGCCGACGACGAAGAACAGCGCGCCGGATAGCCAGATGTCTTCGCAGGCAATCCACGCAGCGTAGCTGATCGCGCAACCGACGCTTGCGATCAGCAGCAAGCGGATTGGTTTCACGCGCAGCAGCAGCCACTCGGTCGCGATGACCCCGACGATCGCACCGGCGATCGCCGCACCGATCACGACTGAGCGCGCGACCGAACCCGCGGCAAGGTTCTCGCGCAGGTGCAGCGTCGCGAACACGACAACGATCTCGTCGAGCAAGTCGCACAGGGCCGCGGCCCCGAGCCACGCGACCAGCGTTCGATTGCCGACGGCTGTTCGAAGCGCGTTCAGCACCGAGGGCTCGTCCTCCTCGTCGTCGTCAGCGGACGAGGTCGGAAACTCCGCGCGTAGCAGCGCCACCGCCCAGAGCAGCACCGCGACGCTCACGACGACGTAGGCCGCCCGCCAGGTCATGCCGACGACGGCAACGCCCGCCATCAGCGCCGGCGCTGCCAGGTCGCCGACTTCGCCGAGCAGCGCCCAGCGCGCCAACGCCCGTTCAGGATCGTTCGGACGCGCGTCGACCAAAGTCGCCTGCGCTAGCGCTACGCCGCTACCGCTGCCGACCCAGGCGACGGCGATCGCCAGGGACAGCACGTACACGTTGGGCGCGGCGGCCGCGGCCAGTCCGGCGACGCCCATCCCGAACAAGCCGCCACACACGAACCACTTACGTGGGTAGCGGTCGGCAAGCACGAACAGGATCGGCTCGATGATGAGCGCGACGACGCCCGGGATGAACAAGAGCGCGCCGGCCGTCAGCGTGTACGACGCCACGAAGTCGGCCTGGATATCCGCTGACCCGACGGATGGAACTCCGCTGTAGAGCTCGTCTAGAGCTTCAACGCCGAGCAGCAGCGCGACCAGGACGGCAAGTCGGCGCGCGGCGCTCACCGGCGAATATTTGGATCAGATAGGCTCGGTGTTGCGACGCATCATGGTCGAAGCATATCACCGGATCCGGGCGGTAGCTAGCCGACGACCGTCTTGATCGAGCTCACGACGTAGCTCATGTTTTTGCTGTTCAAGCCGGCCACGTTGATACGCCCGGAGTTGACGATGTAGATCGAGAACTCTTCGCGCAGACGCTGCACCTCGTCGGCCGTCAGCCCGGTGAAACTGAACATGCCCTTCTGATCGCCGATGAACGAAAAGTCTCGCGAGGCGCCTGACGAGCGTAAGGCAGCGACCAGCCCGCCGCGCAGCTCGTGCAGATGGCTGCGCATCTCGCTGACTTCGCTCTTCCACAGCCGCGTCAGCTCCGCGTCGCCAAGCACTTCGATGACAACTGCGCCGCCGTGCCTGGGCGGGTTTGAGTAGTTGTGGCGGATCGACCGCTTGAGATGACCAAACACGTTATCGGCATGGGTGCGGTCTTTGCCGACGAACGAAATCGCGCCGACGCGCTCGTTGTACAGGCTGAAGTTCTTGGAGAACGAGCTGGCGATGAACATCGGTGCGTCGTGCTCGGCGAACAGTCGGATGGCAGCCGCATCCTCATCGAAACCGTCACCGAGCCCCTGGTACGCCGCGTCGAACAACACGCCAAAGCCGCGTTCTGCGCGCAACTCCGCCAGTTCACGCCACTGATCCGACGATGGGTCAAACCCGGTCGGGTTGTGGCAGCTGGCGTGAAACACGACGACGTCTTTGGGTCCAGCCGCGCTGAGGTCTGACTTCATCGCCTCGAAGTCGACGCCATGCTTTGCCTTGTTGTAATACTTGTAGTTGCGACACTCGAGCCCGGCCGCTCCGAATATCTTCGGGTGATTCGCCCAGGTCGGCGTACTAAACCAGATCGTCGTGCCTGGCTGCAACGCGTGGATGAGATCGGCTGCGACCCGAAGCCCGCCCGTGCCGCCGGGCGAGTGAGCCGTCACCGTGCGTCCGATCGCGGCGTGAGTCGGTCGCAGCAGAAGCTTCCGGACCGCTTCGCCGTACGCCGGGCTGCCCGTGATCGGCAGATACGACCGTTCAGCCGCGCGCTCGAGCAGACGAGCCTCAGCGCGCTTGGTGCACTCGAGCGCTGGCGTTACGCCCGTATCGTCTCGGAACACGCCAACACCCAGGTTGACCTTGTTCGGGTTGTCGTCGGCGCGGAACGCCTCCGTCAGACCTAGAATGGGATCCGCGGGCGCTGGCTCAACTCGATCAAACATCGTGCTGAGGGTGACGCCGCACCGTGTCATTCGTCAACCAACGGCGCGGAAAAGTCGCGGAGTGCGCGCACTATGGAACGCACCGTGCATCACCCCTGACGTGTGCCAGGCTTTTGTGCCAAACATCTCGGGAAGTGCTTGAAATGAAACAAAAAAAGAAGCGGACACTCGCACCTGCTTTCGTCCACACGAAGGCCGCGGTCGTAACCGCAGCGTTCGCCGTGGCGTGCGGCGGGTCGACGTTCAACGAAGGAAGCGCCGGCGCGGGCGGCACCGGCGGGAGCGGAGCGGCTGCGGGAACCGCTGGCGGCGGAACCGGCGGCACGGCCGGCGCCGGCGGCACCGCTGGCGGCGGCGGCACCGGCGGCGGCAAGCCGCCGATGCCCGCGGCGTGCCCCGATACGCCACCGAACTTATTCGATCAGTGTCCGGACGGCCTTGGCGACAACGTGTGTCGATACAAGACGCAGTGCCAGAGCGGCGCGTACGAGTTTGAGTACGTGTGCAGCCAGAACGGCTTCCCAAACTGGACGATTAAGGAAAAGCCTTGTGAGTACGAGCCCGCCTCGTGCG
>JAUIKB010000543.1 GCA_030430975.1 Polyangia bacterium | reverse complement strand
ATCCGGTTGTCGCTAAGGTTGGACGGTTCTTCAACATCGGTGTGTCCGAGCGCAACGTGCACAACCTTCGTTTCACGGAGCCGGACGGCAACGGCGGATTCGAAACCGTCTTCCTGCCGCTCGTGAAGCAAAATGGCGACGTCGTGAACTTCCCGGTTACGCTGGACGTCGGTGTGGCCGCGTCCACTGCGCTTTACGAAGACATCGGACGCTTCAAGGTACCTCAGCTAAGGAACGTCAAGGACGCGGCGCCCTACTTCCACGATAACTCGGCGATGACTCTGTCCGAGGCGGTCGACCACCACACCAGCTACTGGTACCGCAACTCAGCGGACGGTCGGTACCACCGCATTCGCTTGAACGGTAACAAGAAGGCGGACCTGATGGAGTTCCTCGAGATTCTGTAGCCAGCGCTATCCCACCGGCACCCGGCGGTGTAGTCACTTTGACTGCGCCGCCGGACTGTTTTGTTGGTCACACGCCGCCGGTTCACGGTAGTTTCCGAGATCGGACCGTGGAAATGGCACAGACTCGCGGCAGCACGCTCAATGGGCTCTACGATTATCTCAACAAGGTGGCCCCCGCGCGCGTAGACGAATTGTTGGCCGGCGTGCCGGCGGAGCTACGGGCGGAGCTGGGACACTGCAAACACGCAGGTTGGTATCCGGCAGAGTATTTCTCCGCACTGAACGAGGCGGTCGCCCGCGTCTCGGATGACCCGGCGAAGCGTGTGGCGAACCTGCAGGGCGCCGGTGAGCATGTCGCGACGATCGCCATTAATTCGTTCATGCGTCTGGTGCTGAGGATGCTGACACCCTCGATGTTCGCGACGAAGTTTCCGACGTTCTGGCGACGCGACAATACGTTCGGAGACGTTAGCATTTCCGCCGTCTCCGCAGACGACGGCATCGTTCACGTGAACATGATGGGGGTCTCGTGCGTGACTCACATCGTTCCGGTCGGCTCGGGTTATGTGAAGACGATCTTAACGCACCTGCTGAACCGCGATGTGCACCCATCGTTCACGGAATACACAGCCGAGAATCCGGCGCCCGACAACGCCGTGCTGCACTTGAGGTGGGATGTCTAACGGTTGGACGCCATAGGCGAACCACGGGCGCGGGTTCACCGATGCGATCGCGCCTTCGAATTCTGTTCTAGGGCTCGCGGCTCATTGAGCCTACTATCCGACTGACATGCCGGGGATGCACACACGTGGCAGTACACTCAACTGCCTGTACCGTTACCTCGAGTCGAACGCGCCACCAGACACGCTCGGAGACCTGATCGCAGGACTGCCAAGCGACCTTCAAGAGCAACTCGGCAGCTGCAGTCACACAGGTTGGTACCCGGCGGAGTACTTCGGCGCTCTCAACAGCGCGATTGCGAGCCTGGGCCAGACCGAAGATGAAGCGCGCGAGCACCTGATTGGCGCAGGTACGCAGATCGCAACTGCGGCCCTGAATTCGTTCATGAGGCTGATGCTGCGAATGTTGACGCCAAGCCTGTTCGCTCGGAAGTTCCCGGCTTTCTGGAGCCGAGATAACGACTTCGGGATCTGCGAAATCTCTGACGTTCAAGCGACGTCCGCCAAAGCTCAGATCCGAGAAGCTCCGGTCGACCACATCTCGATTGTCGCGATTGGGTATGTGAGCACGGCACTCAGCGCGATCACCGGCATGAAGGTTCGTGTGGATTGTCGTGAGTGGTCACTCGACAATCCTCGCCCACCGACTGCGAACCTGGATATCGACTGGAGCGAGGCAAGCTAGCGGTCAACGACGACGTGGACTGCCCGGTTCAAGAGGTTGCCGCGGTCGGTCGAACCGGCGTGCGAGCAACCGCCGATACTGCTGGGCCTTCCCGCCTGAGGCGTCTAATATCGGCGCGGGATGGTGGAATTCAACACACGCGGCAGCGTTCTCAACGGCCTCTACGAATACCTTGAAAAGACTGCTGATCCGGACCAACTCGCGCGCGCTCTTGAGACGCTCCCGGCCGAGCTGCGCGCCGAGTTAGGCAAGTGCAAGCACGTTGGCTGGTATCCGGCAGCGTACTTTTCGGATCTCAACAACGCGATCGCCGCGCTGGGCTCGAACGAGCGTGAGGTCTACGATCACGTCGTTGGTGGCGGCACGCAGATCGCCACCAACGCCCTCAACTCGTTCATGCGACTGATGCTGCGGATGCTGACGCCGTCGATGTTTGCCGGGAAGCTCCCCGACCTGTGGCGGCGCGACAACGCCTTTGGGTCGTTCGAAATCGTGGAGCTGTACAAGCACTCTGCCAAGGCGCGCATGGAAGGTGCGCCGGTCGACCACATCTCGATCGCGGCGATCGGCTACGTGAAGACCGCGCTCCAAGCGATCACCGGGACTGACGTCCGTGTGAAGTGTCACGGCTGGTCAGTCGAGACGCCGCGTCCAGAGGTCGCTACGTATGATATCGATTGGAGTGGCGTCTAGGGCGAAGGCCGGAGGTTCTACGGAGTGGCTGCGTCGATGTTGCTCCAAGTGACGAATTGATAAGCTAGGAGTTCAATGGATCAGCGCGTTAGAGGAGTCGTTCTCAATAACGGTTACCGCTACCTGGTTGCGAGTGCCGGCGACCGACTTGAAGAATTACTCATGGAACTCCCGGCTCCTCTGCGCGAGCTGGGCGGCGAGTGTCGCGTCGGCGAGTGGTATCCTCTCGACTACTTTAATGCGTTGAATGTTGCTACCGCCTCCCTGGGCTCCGACGCGGCAAGCGTTCGGGCCGTGATGGAGGGCTGTGGAGCTAATCACGCTCAGCAAGGCCTGAACACGTTCATGAAGCTTCTGCTGCGCATGCTCACGCCCGAACTCTTCGTTAAGAAGTTTCAGACGTTCTTCGAGCGCGATCTAGATTTTGGGGGCGAGATTGAGACGAACTTCGCTGCAGACGCTCGCCTTATCACGATCGGCTTCAGACGCAACGCCGTTGTCCACGCTCCTGCGTTCGCGACTGGGCTATGTCGTACCATCCTGACGGCGGTGATGAACAAGCCGGTGGAAGCAACGGCTGATGAATCGAACCTGCCGAAGCCGGTGGAGTTTACTGTGACTTTGACATGGCCCGCATAATTGCGACCACGTCGGTGGCTGGGGATATGAAACGTGAGTGGTGAAGCAGAGGGGCAAATGAACGAAAGCCGAGGCAGTAACCTAACCGGTACATATAACTATCTTGAAAAGGTCTGCACGACCGAGCAGCTCGCAGCATTCAGCGCGGAATGGCCAGCAGAACTTCAGAAACAGGTAGGGCGGTTTCAGCAGTCCAGCTGGTATCCGCTTGAGTGGTACGACCTGTTCGCTCAAAACGCCGCGTCGTTGGCGACGGAGCCGGAAGAAGTGTTCGCGCACATGCGCGGCTGTGGCGATAGCATTGCTGCAACAGTGGCCAATTCGTTCATGAAACTCATGCTCAAGATGCTGACGCCCGGGCTGGTAGCGAGAAAGCTCCCTGACTTGTGGGCGCGAGACTGGACGTTCGGAACCCTCATCTTGGTAGAGTGTGACGCTACGATCGGAAAGCTCGAATTCGAGATGCAGCAGATCTCCCCGGTGGTTTACATGGGGCCGATCGCGGGCGGCTACGTTGGTCGGGTATTGGAAACGCTGACTGGATCCGCGACGAAGGTGGTTACCGATAATTTCTCTCTGGATACACCGCGGCCGGAGCGGACGGTGGTGACTGTGACCTGGTAATCCAAGAGCTAACGTCGCTTGAGTAGCGACCCAACAAGGTGCGGCAGTGTGCCGACAACCATCGGAGATCGTTGCAGCTCAACGCTTCGGCGGAGCAAATGACCGCGGGCAAGGCACTTCTACCAGGCGGGTTCGGTGCCAACCTTGGGGAGTCAGGTTGACGGGTGGTTTCTGTCAATCGGTCGCGGCTGGGCCGACCGCGATGTTGTATCCTCCTACCCGGTTGGTCGGTTGAAGAACCGAGGTCAGATGTTGTCAGGTAGCGTGTGGTCGGCTTAGCGCACGTGGCAGATTTGATAGCGGCAACCTGGAATTGATAGCGAGCGTATGAAACCTCGAACTCGTGGCAGCAATCTGACTGGAGTGTACGGGTATCTGAGCCGTGAGGCCGATCCTGATCAGCTTAAGGAACTCACCCGTGAATGGCCGTCACAGCTTCTGGCGGAGGTCGAGTCTTTCAAGCATGCCGGATGGTATCCACCCGAATGGTTTGATCTGGTGTGTATCGCCATTGCGTCTCTAGGTGAAACCGAGGCCGAGGCGAGACGCCACTTGATCGGTGCGGGGCGCGCCATCGCAACGAACGCGGTCAACACGTTCATGAAGTTGATGCTCAGGATGCTAACGCCTGGATTAATTATTCGGCGCCTCCCCGACCTCTGGTTACGCGACAATGCGTTTGGCGAGCTGACGGTGGTCGATAGCAGGGTTGAGGAGGGGCTGGTGACCATGGAGCTCAGAGACGCCCCAATCGTCTCCCACCTCGGACCCGTCGGCGTCGGATATGTCGGGCTGCTGTTCGAGCACATTCTTCAAACCGATGTGGCAATAGACGTAGAGGGCTGGTCGGTGGACCAGCCGCGCTCGGATCGGCTTGTCTGGAAACTGACCTGGTCAGTCTAGATAGCGAACCGCCACGACCGCCTTGCCCTTGGCATGCGCTTCAACACCCAGGGTGTGGGTGAAGCGTTTCACGGCGCCGAGGCCCGAAGCGGTACCTCGACGCGCGGCCAGCTCGGCTGGGTCTAAGGCACCCCGATCGGTGTGTCCGTCGACGCATGCGCCTTCGAAGTCCGTAAACGCTGGCCCCGCGTCGATCGCCGCGATGCGAATTGCTCGGCGGCCGTTGACCTGGTGGGGTTCGAGAGCGATCTCACCATTGCCGCCGCCGTGTTTGAGGATGTTCGTCGCAAG
>JAUIKB010000542.1 GCA_030430975.1 Polyangia bacterium | reverse complement strand
CGTCGCGATTTCATTGCCGACCACGCTGATCGTTTCCCAAACCGGCGCCGCGAGGAACTTCGTGATGAAGCTGGGCCGCGCGAAGCCGGCGAGCTTGGTGACCCACTTGGCGAGCGAGGCGCACTCTGACTGGTGCAAGGGGTTGAAGAAGCCGCACGTGCCCTTAACGACGTGACCGAGCACGCTCATGGCTGCCGTCCAAAGCATCGACTGCGCGACGCTTTGAATCGAGATGCTCACCGACAGACCAGCGATCGTGAACGCGTACGGATCGGTGTCGAGGGGCGAGATGTCCGTTGGGTCCTCGCCGTTGTAGTAGAGCTGTTCGCCGTCGACGGTGAGTTCGACGGTGTTGGCGCCCGGCTCGGGCACCGCGGTCGAGTACAGCATCGGCGCGATGTCGCCGGCGGGATCGACAACGTGGAACGTCACCACGTCTCCGTCGCTCCAGGCTTGGATCTTGGTGCCCGGCAGTGCCGCACCCAGCGTGTCTTTAGCGTTGTTGGCCAGCACCGAGTTGGTGTTGGGCGAATAGAATTTCACGTTGCCGTCCGCGTCGGCGGTGGTTTCGGCGAATTCGATGCCGTCGACTTCGACCATCTTGACGATGTTGTTCTGCGCCAAGATCTCGTCGAGATCATCCGGTGGCGCGCCACCCGCTCCGCCCGTCGTACCGCCGCTGCCGGCCTGCGCTCCGTCGCCACCGCTACCACCCTGGCCAGCGGTGCCGCCCTGACCGCCGACGCCGCCGCTGCCCGACTCGTTGGTCGGTCCGGAATCGGAACAGCCGCCGATCAGCAGCGTTGCACCACACACGACTAGCGCGGTCGCCCAGGATCTGCGGCGCCGCCCGGGTGACTGAATAGACGAAACCGAACGTAGGAGAGACGCGGAGTAGGGCATGAAATCAGCTTTCTCGACGGCAGCTGGAGAGTCAATGCACCATCCGACTAGCCGGCCGGAATTTCTGCTGGGCGGAAATTGGTCGCGAGGCTGAACCGAACGACAACGATTACACTGCGCGGCGTGCCTCTCGACGTAGCAGCCGTACGCGCCCGCTTCCCCGCCCTCGGCGACGACTGGGCGCTGATGGACAACGCGGGCGGAAGTGTAGCGCCCCATCACGTGATCGAGCGGGTGTCCGACTACATGCGCACCGGTATGGTCCAAGTGGGAGCGAGCTATCCCGCGTCCGAACTGGCAGCGCAGCGCGTCGCTGCGGGACAGCGAGCTGCTGCGGACCTGCTACGCGCCGATCCGTCCGAGGTGATCCTCGGCGCATCGACGACGCAGAACGTCAGGCTGCTTGCCGCCGCGTTCGCCGAATCGCTGAAGCCGGGCGACCAGGTTATCGTCACCGACCTGGACCACGAGTCCAACATCGGCGCGTGGCGCAAACTGGCGCGTCACGGGATCGACGTGTCTGAGTGGACCTTTCGCGAGGGCGATGCGCAGCTGCACTTCACTGACTTGGAGCCGTTGCTGAGCGACCGTACGAAGCTGGTCTGCTTCACACATTGCTCGAACGTGGTGGGCGTCGTGCACGACGTGGCGGCCGTGTGTTCCGAGCTGCGCGAGCGCGGTATTCAAAGCTGCGTCGACGGTGTGGCGTTCGCCCCGCATCGGCGGGTCGACGTCAGCGCGATCGGCGCCGACTATTACCTGGTCAGCGGCTACAAGGTGTTCGGGCCGCATATCGGTTTGATGTGGGGCCGTCGCGAGCGCTTGCGCCGGCTGCCCGGGCAGAACCATTTCTTCATCGATGAAGACCGCGTTCCGTACAAGTTCACGCCGGGCAACGTAAACCACGAGCTCACCGCGAGCCTTGTCGGTATCGTCGAGTACCTCGCGACCGTGAGTGACGCTCAGAGCGATGCGCCCGGTGCAGTGCATGTCGAGCGTGCGTTCGAACGCATCCGTGAACGCGAAGCTGCCATGACCCGGCGTATCGTGGCGCGCATCGCCGAGCTGCCTCGACTGCATCTGATCGGAGACGCCGACGCCGACCGAGTTCCGACGGTGGCGTTCACCGCCGAAGGTCGCTCATCTCGCTCGGTCGTCGAAGCACTCGAGAAGCGACGGCTGGCGCTGCGCTTCGGTCACTTCTACGCGAAGCGCGCCGTGGATCGTTTCGCCTTGCCGAGCGATGACGGAATCGTCCGCGCGAGTCTGGTTCACTACAACAGCGACGCCGAGGTCGACCGACTGCTAGAAGCGCTCGGGACACTGTAGAAACCTTTCGTTACCGGGCGCTTGCGCCGCGACTTGGGCGACGAGGGCACGGCTGTTACGGTGCGCGCCATGAACCGCAGCCCGCTCTCGTCGGTCGCCGCCATCGCGGCCGCTTTGTTGACCACCGCTTGTCCCGACAACACGCCCCCCGATACGTCCGCCGGGGCCAGCGCGTCGACGAGCGCCAGCGCCAGCGCCGCTCCGTCGACGTCGGCAGCCGCCACGCCGAACAAGGCCTTCAAGGTGCAGGCCGAAGCGTTCGCCGACGTCAAGATGTTGCGCTACCGAGTGCCTGGGTTCGACGAGCTCAAACCCAAACAAAAAGAACTCCTGTATTACCTGTACGAAGCCGCACGCTCCGGACGGGACATCATCTACGACCAGAAGTTCAAGCACAACCTGCTCGTGCGACGGACGCTTGAAGGCATCATTCGTAGCCCCAAGACGGACAAGAAAGGCGACGACTACGCCAAGCTCCTCGAGTACGCCAAGCTCGTTTGGTTCGCGCGCGGCATCCATCATGATTATTCCAGTCAGAAATTCAACCCGGCGTTCGACAAGGCGGCGCTCGCCAAGCTGATCAAAGCAGCCGATCCCAAGCTCCTTCCGCTGGTCGACGAGCAGAACAAGCCGATCACGGTCGACCAGCTGATCGAGAAGCTCGAGCCGATTCTGTTCGACCCGAAGGTCGCGCCGAAACGCGTCGACCGCAGCAAAGACGTCGACGTGATCAAGGCCTCGGCTAACAACTTCTACGAAGGCGTCACGCAGGCCGAGGTCAAAGCGTTCTACAAGGCAAAGAAGAACGCCGACCCGGATCGTCCAGTCAGCCACGGGCTCAACTCGAAGCTCGTCAAAGAAGACGGCAAGCTGGTCGAGAAGGTGTGGAAGGTCGGTGGCATGTACACCAAGGCGATCGAGAAGATCGTTTTTTGGCTTGAGAAGGCCGTCACCGTCGCCGAGAACGCCAAACAGAAGGACGCCCTCTCCAAGCTCGTGACCTACTACAAGTCGGGCGACCTGAAAGACTTCGACGCCTACAACATCGCCTGGGTCAAGGATACGGACTCGCGCATCGACGTCGTCAATGGCTTCATCGAGACCTACAACGACGCCATGGGGTATCGAGCGACGTTCGAATCAGTGGTGTCGATCAAAGACCTCGAACGCACCAAGCGCATCGCCACGATCGGCGGCGCGGCGCAGTGGTTCGAAGACCACTCGCCTATCGATCCCAAGCATAAGAAGGACAAGGTCGTCGGCATTAGCGCCAAGGTCATCACGGTAGTCACCGAGGGCGGTGACGCCGCGCCCACGACCCCCGTCGGCATCAACCTCCCGAACAGCGGCTGGATCCGCAAGGAGCACGGCTCCAAGTCCGTGTTCCTCGGCAATATCGTCGACTCCTACGAAGAGGTCAGTGCGACGAGCGGCGTGACGCAGGAGTTTAGCCTCAACAAGGAGATCGCCGAGCGCGGTAAGAAATTCGGCGGACAGGGCTACACCCTGAAGGTCGATATGCACGAGGTCATCGGGCATGCCTCGGGCAAGCTCGAACCAAACGTGGCCACGCCCAAAGAGACGCTTCAGAACTACGCCTCCGCCCTGGAAGAGGCGCGCGCGGACCTGGTAGCACTCTATTACGTAATGGATAAAAAGCTGATAGACCTGGGCGTCATGAAGTCGCTGGATGTCGCCAAGGCTGCCTACGACGGCTATATCCGCAACGGCCTGCTCGTTCAGCTCGCGCGCATCGAACCCGGCAAGGACATTCAGCAGTCACACATGCGCAACCGCCAAATGGTTTCGAGCTGGGCGTATGAAAAGGGCAAGAAGGACAAGGTCATCGAGCGCGTCGATAAGGACGGCAAGATCTATTTCGTGATTCGCGACTACGACAAGCTACGCAAGTTGTGGGGCGAACTGCTCAAAGAGGTGCAGCGCATCAAGAGCACCGGGGATTTCGAGGCCGGCAAGAAGTTGATCGAGACGTACGGCGTGAACGTCGACCAGGAGATCCACAAGAACGTCCTGGAGCGCTACAAGAAGCTGGGAGTAAAACCGTACTCTGGGTTCATCCAGCCTGTCCTGACGCCGGTCAAAACGGGCGATAAGATCACCGACGTGAAGATCAGCTACCCGACTGATTTCGCTCAGCAGATGCTGGACTTCTCAGAGAAGTACAGCTTCCTGGACACGTACAACTAGCTTCGGCCACAACCCAGATTGCCGCGGCCGGCGGCTGGCCAACCTGGAGCGAACCGCACGGTGTGCGATTCCATTGGTGGTTGGGCGGGCCGCAAGTTGGTAGCCGCTATCATGCGATTCGCTGCAATGATGGGACGCGCAACCGGAACGCTCGCAATCTGGATGGGTCTGGCCCTCGTGGCGTGCGACAGCGAGTCGAGTGACGGCAACGGCGGCGGGCTGACAGCGGGCGGTAGCGCTGGTTCGGCAGCGGGCGGTGACGCTGGCAGCGGGTCCGGTGCTGTTGGCGGTTCTTCGAGTGGGGGGAGCGCCAGCGGCGGGAGCGGCGACTCAGGCGGAGCCGGCGGCAGCAACTCCGGCGGCTCTGGCGCAAGCGCTGGCTGGGCCGGTTCATCTGGCTCGGCCGGTACGTCTGGCTCGCCAGGCGGCGGGGGCACCGCAGGTGCGGGTGGTGGCTCCGGCAGCGGTGGCTCGGCCGGTGGCGGAGGCTCGGCCGG
>JAUIKB010000541.1 GCA_030430975.1 Polyangia bacterium | reverse complement strand
TAACGGCTTGCGGCATTGCTTCGCTCGCCGCCGGCAACGTACGTTGATGTGACGGCTTGCGGCATTGCTTCGCTCGCCGCCGATCGGGCTCGAAACCGACCGCCGAACCCGGAAATCCGAGACCGAGACCGAGACCGAGACCGAGACCGAGACCGAGACCGAGACCGAGACCGAGACCGAGACCGAGACCGAGACCGAGACCGAGACCGAGACCAAGACCGAGACCGAGACCGAGACCGAGACCGAGACCGAGACCGAGACTGGCTAGCGCTTACATCGTCCGTAGATGGTCGTCGCTCTGCCTTGGCGGATCGGAACGTCGGCGAGTGTGGCGCAGTGTTTGGCGAGCCATTCCGCAGCGCGCTTGCGGTAGCGGCGATCGTCCGGCGTGATCACGAATACGACCACGCTCGGCGGTGCCCATTTGACGGTTTCCTGTAGCGGGTATCCGTGACGAAACGTGTAGGCCTGAAGCGGGCGGAACGCGGTCGCCGCAAAGCGTGGCTCGTGGACGTCACCGCCTTCGATGTGGGGCGCTATTGCCGCCGCAACCGCGCGATGGGGCGGAGTTGGCGCCTGCCAGCTCTGGCCTGCCGCGATCACCAGCATGCCGACGCCGACCGCGCAGACCGTTCCGATCAGCGGTTGGCGTCTGAGCAAGGCTATGCCCACCAGCGAGCTGACGGCCATTCCCGCGGCGTGGGTCACGACGAACTGGCGACTGACGACGCCCAGCACGTGCCCGCCCAGCATTGCCAAGCTGAGGACGACGGCGAGCGTGATGCCGACGCGCGCGCTGGCGTCGCGGATCCGGCGGTAACGCTTCGGTGTTGACCAAGCCGCGCTCAAGCACAGGGCTGCGGCTCCGTACAGTAGCGGCGCCAGCGACAGCACGTACAGCGGCTCTTTGAATGCCGGAACGCTGAGTGCGATCGCGCCGAGCAGCGAGCCGGTGAGGAGGGCGACGAGCACGGCTTTCTTCTGATCGAAGCGTCGTGTCCAGGCGGCGATGCCGTACACGCATAGCGGCAGCAGGTAGAAATGCTGTCGGTACAGTACCAACGGGTAGTACCAAAAGGGGCGCCCCGCGCCCGCGTACCGCTCGATGCCAGAGAGCTTGGCGCCGGTCACGCCATGGCCGGAAAAGATGCCGAGATAGACGTTCTTTACCCAAAACGAGAGGTCCGCACTCGACCAGCTAGCGATGAAGGCGAGGTGCAGCGCCGACGTCACGATGCATGCCCCGTACGCCATCAGGGCATCGGAGCGAGCGTGACTGCCGTCGTCGCCTCGGGCGCGCAGCAGATAAAAGCCAAAGGTGGCGACGGCCAGTGGCAACACGAGCCAGAGCTTGATCAGGAATGCAACGCCTAGCAGTACGCCGCCTGCGAGCGTTTTCCAGCGGGCTCGGTCGAGGTTGCCGGTGACGATCAGCGCCAGGGCGCTGCTGGCACAGCCCACCAGCACCGGCTCGAACTCGACCAATCCGAACGCACGGTGCAGTGCCGGAGCCGTCGCCATCAGCGTGGCTACGATCCAGCCGGCGGTGCGATCCCAGCGCGCGAACATCACCGATGTGGCGATGATGCTGGCCAGGTAAGCGGCGAGCGAAACGAAGCCGAGCGCGCTTGCCCCGCCGAGCGAGCTGACCAAGGCCAGTAGGGCCGGGTAGACCGGCAGGTTGCCCAGCGTGGGGGCGTCGTGGACAGCCCAGTTCGACGTGCCGAGCGGCGCGTAGGACGGATGGACGAAAAGCTCGAAGGTGCGCGCGATGTTCATCCCCATCACGGCGTTGGCGCCCTCGTCGCCGGTTGTCAGCGGCCGCGTGGCCGTGAACCAAGTCGCCACCGCGCCGCCCGCGGCGACCACGGCCGCGAGCGGCCAAGGTCCGGCAACGGCTGTCGATCGCTGCTCCGAATCCGTCGCGGTTCCGAACGCCATGCGCTCTGGCGCGAAGGCGAAGTACTTCGCGCCGATGAAGTTGACGAACGTCGCTAGCGCGATGCCGACGAGGTTTGTCACGAGATAGGCTCGCGAGAGTCCAAACATCGCCATCAGTAGGTGGACCGTGGTGAGGCGCACTAATAGCCCCGCGGAGTTGGCGGCGACGTATGTGAAGTAGCTCGGTAACAGCGGCGTTTGGCGCGCCTCGGGAAAGCTGAAGCGGCGATTGATGGCGTAGTTCCAGCTAACGGCGACGCTGAAAGCCACCGCGGCGGCGAGGCGGGCGTCCCATCCAAGCCCCGCGACTACGAGCAGCACGACGCCCAGGTCGACCGCCACACCGCTCAGCCCGACCACGCAAAACTTGATGAACTGCAGCAACCCCGGGTAGCGAAAGCAGTACAGCCGATAACAGTGGGTCATGTACTGCAGCAGTACCGCTAGGCTTTGTTTGCTTTCGCCCGCGAACCGATCGTTGAACACGATGGGCACTTCGGTGACGCGCGCCGGGTGGGCCTTCACGACAATTTCCAAAACGATTTTCCAGCCGATCGGATCGAGCTCCAGTCCGTCCAATCTGTCGCGCCGAATCGCCATGAAGCCGGTCGTGGGGTCCGTCATGGTCGTCAGTCCAAACGCCATCGAGGCGGCGAATTTGGACTTGAGCTGTGAGAACAACGGCCAGTCACCCATGCCGCCCCCGGCGACGTGACGACTGCCCACGGCGATGTCGGACTTGTCGTCCAAGATGGCGCGGACCATTTCCGGTAGGCGGGCAACCGGGTGACTGCCGTCGGCGTCCATCACCACGCACACCGTCGCTTCGCTGAGCGCGAAACCCGCGAGCACCGCCGTGGCTAGGCCGCGCTCCTCGGTGCGGTGGATCACGCGTACCGAGTGCTGCTGAGCCAGCTCGTGGGCGACGCGCGCCGTGCCGTCAGGGGAATCGTCGTCCACCACGATGACCTCGCCCGTGATGTCGGCGTCCGCCAATTGTTGGAGGATTTCCGGAATGATGCGCGGCAGGTTGTCCGCCTCGTCGTAGGTAGGCAGGACGACGGACACGTCGAGCGGTGGAGCGGAAGCCATGCGGACCGGGCTCGCGAGCCTAGCGGCTGGGGCTCTCCGTGGCGACGGCGAAGGCCAACCGGCCGGTTTGGCGCGGTTGGCGACGCCGGCCGATGCCTCGCGCTTGTTTCGACGCAGGTCGGTTCTCTGTTGCGGTTTCACCCAGCGGTTGACGCGATGCGTAGTGAAATCGCGAATTCCCAGCGGTTTGTGTCCTGTCCGGCCAGTCGGAAGGGTAATATGGTTGAAATGTTGGAAGCGAGCAGCGGTTTCCACATCCCGACGGTTTTTCTTTGGGGCATTTCGGAGGCTAGTCCTGCATACCTACTGGCGTGAGTGTGATGATGAACGGTGCAAGCAAGTGGGCGGTGGTCGCGGTCAGCCTGGCAGCAATCGGGTGTGGTTCATCCGACGATCGTGACTTTCCCGATGTTAACTCTAGGGGCGACGAGCTCAACCACCCGGGGCGGTGGGCGATGCCGGCGGCGACAGAAGCAGCGGGCGATGACCAGGACGTGCCGTACACCGGGGCGGGTGCGTGGGTCGGCAGCAGTGGTTGCGGTGGCAGCTTCCTGTCGGGCACGGCGATCGTAAAGCAATACCTGCTCGACAACTTCCCGCAGATCTCCAGCATCGGCGGCTACTCCTGTCGGCCGATCAACGGCAACCCGTCCAAGATGAGCGTGCATGCGACGGGCCGCGCGATGGACGTCTTCATCCCCACCGGGCCGGGTTCGACCGAAGGCTACTCCGGCACACCCGACAACGACTTGGGCGATCCGCTTGCGAACTGGCTAGTCGAGAACGCCGAAGCGATCGGCATGCAGTACGTCATCTGGGACCGGACTCAATGGACCGCGAGTCGCGCAGATGGCTCGAAAGAACGCGCTTATGGGGGCGCCCATCCGCACCACGATCATCTGCACGTGGAGATCTCGACTCAAAAGGCGAGCAATACGACGAACTGGTTTGAGAACTCCGTCAGTCCGCCGGGTGGCGGAGGCATCGCGTGCGACGTGATCCCCGCCGCTGGCCGCGTCATCGACGACTCGGACATGGGCGGTAACGAGGGTTCGTATTTCTGGACCAATGCGTGGGCGTCGTCCAGTCCGTCCAACTGGGCTCAGTGGAATTTCAACGTAGAGACGGCCGGATCCTATGACGTTCACGTCTACGTGGCCCCAGGTGCCGGCGTGTATAACGCGGCTCGCTACATCGTGACCCACGCCGCCGGCGAGACGGAAGTCATCGTCGACCAGTCCCAGGTGACCGGTTGGCATTTACTAGGCAACTTCGCGCTCGACGCGGGTGACGGACAGAACCTCCGCGTCGAAGACAACTACAGCGGTTCAGTGCCGGGCGACCAGCGCATCGTCGCCGACGCGGTGCGCGTATCGCCGGCCGGGGCGCCGGATCCGGACCCACAGCCCGGCGGCACCGGCGGTACCGGCAACGGTCCCACGCTCGGTGGCGATCCGCCGCCCAAGGGCGAGGAGCCGCTCGATCCGCCGGATACGGAATTCCCGCCCGGCGTCGAGGAGGGGGAAGAGAACGGCTACGGTCCGCCGACGGGTCAGCAACCGGGTGGCGTCGTGGGCGGTCAGCAGACCACCACGCGCAGCGGGGACGATGGCGGCTGTTCGGTGGCACCCGTTCGCAGCGGCGGAAACACCTGGACATGGCTCGGGGGCCTGGCGGCGCTCGGGTTCGTGTTCGGCGGCCGACGTCGCCGGCGCTGATACTCGGCGCAGGATTCTCGACGCTCGATCCCGCGGTAGCCACGCCGCGCCCGGCGCGGCATGATGCACTTGGTGGCGGACACAATCGTTCGTGAGGGGTCCTCGCGCCGCAAGCTGGTATTGCGGTGGCAGTCGCCCGTGGCGGCGGGGGCCCGACTGATAGTCGGCGAGGGCGAGATAGCGCTGTT
>JAUIKB010000540.1 GCA_030430975.1 Polyangia bacterium | reverse complement strand
GCGCCAGATGGTCTCTCAGCGTGAGCTGCTCGCCGCGGTGTCGCACGAACTCCGCACGCCGCTCGCGCGCCTGCGCGTGCTGACAGAGCTGCTGCGGGACGGAAAGTCCACCGGAAGGGCTGTGGAGCAGATTGAGGAGGAGCTTGCAGAGATCGATACGCTGGTCGGCGAACTGCTCGACAATTCCCGTCTGCACTTCGAAGCCGTTAATCCGAGGGTGGTGTCGGCGGTGGACGCGGCGACACGGGCGTTGGAACGGGCTTCGCTGGACGGCTCGCTGCTAGAGGCGAAGCAGCCGGACCTGCTCGTATCGGCGGATCCGTCGCTGCTCGCGCGCGCGCTTTCCAATCTACTTCGTAATGCAGAACAGCATGGACGTGGTGCTACCTGTTTGCGGGTGGCGTCCGACGGCGGTCGGGTACGCTTTGCGGTGTTGGATGAGGGCCCGGGGTTCGATGACGAGAGTCTAGAGCGCGCTTTCGAAAGCTTTCACTCCACGGGCCAGGGCGGCAACCTGGGGCTGGGCTTGAGCCTAGTGCAGCGGATCGCTGAAGCCCATGGGGGACATGCGAGAGCATCCAATCGAGACTCGGGCGGAGCACAGGTGGAGATCGACCTGCCGGCGGCCGAAGCTGACGGAGCGCCGACAGTCGACGATAGCGGCGACCCGCAGGCCTAGGCTCGGCAGCGCGCTTCGTCTTCTTCGCGCGGGCGCGCGGCTACCGGGTTGGGTGCGCTCGCACCGGGCCAGCCCGAAACGGCCACCGCGGCTGTCGTCGCCGGTTCGGCTCAGGCGCTGGTTCGGCGCTATTCGTTGATGACGCTCTCGAACATCTGCGCCAAATTCACGTGCCCGGTCGGCGTTGGGTGAATGCACGTCAGGTCGAACCAGTTTTCAGTATTGGGTCCGCGATAGCACGGCGCGTTGACGTTTCCGCTGTTGAACCCGTGACCGCAGAAATTTTCTAGCATGAAAACCATGTCGGTCCCTGTGTCGACGGCGATCTTCAAGAACTGTTCATTGGCCCAAATCACCATGTCGGCGAGCGCCTGTGGATCGTCCCAAGGGGCCCCGAAACCGGCCAGCCCTGCAGCGGGGCATGCGGTCACGTCGCCGGTGCCGTCGGTGAACTCGAACATGTTGGCGAAGACGATGTCGACGCCGTTCGGAAACTTGGTCGGGTCTTCTTTGAACCACGTGATTGCGCTGCGCATGAGGTCGACGAACTCACGCACACTGTCCCAGATAGTAGGTATCGGTACGCCGTCGATGCCGTCCTTTGTTATTGAGGCGATATCGTTTCCGCCCATTGTCATCACCACCAGCGTCCGCTTCGAGCGTTCGGCTTCCGGAAAACAGTCGGCGATCTGCGTGCTATCGCGGAGCAGGTCGTCGGCGCGCGCTCCCCACTTCGCGCAGGAAGCAAAGTCGCCGGAGAAGCGCTGGCCCGCGGTCCCCTTGCCGATGTCGAGACCCTTCCAGAAAATGCTCGGCGGCTGCAGCCCAAACCGTGCCGTGAGTTTGTCCGCCAGCACGGAACGGTAGAAGAACTCGACCGGGGTAGGCGGCGTTCCAACCGTTACGGAATCACCCAAAAACACGACGCGTTCCACGTTGGCGATATCCTGGTGGTTCGTTCCAACGCAGTGCGAACCGATCACCGGCATGAACTGATCGTAGTCGGGCCCAAGGCCGGGCGTGTTCACGTAGTCGTCGGCGAAACAGGCCGCAGCGGGTCCGAGCATGCCTCCGCTTCCGCCCGACCCGCCTGCACCCGCGCTCCCGCCCGCGGCGCCTGACCCACCCGATCCTGAATCGCCTCCCGAGCCGCCGCTGCCCGACGCGGCTCCCGTGCCCGCGCTGCCGGAACTGCCGGCACTCCCGCCGACACTGGAGCCGGCCGCCGCGGCGCTCCCTCCGCTGCCGGCTAGGGAGGCGGAGCCACCGCTGCCGCCGCTACCCGCCGCGGCACCGCCGCTACCCGCCACGGAACCGCCGCTTCCGGACGTGCCTGAGCCCGGCGTGTCGGCCGTCGATGACGAGTCCGAGCACGCGCCGACTCCCCATGTTGCCACGCACGCAGCCACGGCTAATGCGCGAGCTAAGTTGCCGTTTTGCTTGCGATTTTTGCGTGTTGTCCAGTTCGATTGGATACGCATATCTAGCTCCCCGAAAGCATTTTCTTCCACATGTCGCGGCCCCCCTGACCCGCGCCGGCGGCGACACCAGCGCCGGTGGCGATCACGCCGCAAGCCCACAGAAGTATCACCCGCCGAACCACGGCCTAGTTTCGCCCGAATGCGTCCGGCCCGCCAGTCGTTCGGCTCGTCGACGCTATGGTTTTTCCTTGGTCACCGCGTCGGCATGCGCCCGCAACCGCTCCAGGCGATCGCCGATCGCTTTTTCTAGGCCATGCTGGCTCGGCTTGTAGAAGCGCTGTCCGACCAGCTCATCCGGTAAGTAGGTCTCGCCGGGTACGAAGTTTCCCGGATGATCATGCGCGTACTTGTAGCCGGCGCCGTAGCCGTCGCTCTTCATCAAGCTGGTAGCAGCGTTGCGCAGCTTCTTCGGAACCGGCAAACCACCGTGTCGTCGAATCGCTTCGCGGGCGGCGGAGTACGCGGAGCCGACCGCGTTGGACTTTGGGCAACTGGCCAAATATAGGCAGGCGTGAGCTATCGGGTACAAGCCCTCCGGCATGCCGAGTCGCCGGAATGCCATGTCCGCATTGACCGCTACATCGAGCGCCCGAGGGTCGGCATTACCGACGTCCTCGCTGGCGAAAATGATCAGTCGCCGCAACACGAACAGCGGGTCGTCACCGGCGTCGAGCATGCGCATCAAGTAGTAGATCGCCGCATCGGGATCGCTACCTCGCATCGATTTGATCAGCGCGGAAACAACGTTGTAGTGCTCCTCGCCGCTCTTGTCGTAGAGGAGCGCGCGCTCCTCACCGGCCTGTTCGACGAGCTCCAGCGTGATGCGAGACGCTTCGCCGTCGAGTAGCGAAGCGCATAGCTCGAGCGTGGTGAGCGCGCGTCGAGCGTCGCCTCGCGACAGTTCGGCGATCGCCGTGCGTGCTTTCTCGTCGATCGCTAGGTTGAGCTTGCCGAGGCCGCGGTCGCTGTCGGCGAGCGCCCGCTCGAGCAACGCTTGAATCTGCCCGGAGTCGAGCGACTCGAGCCGAAAGACTCGGCTTCGAGACAGCACGGCGCTGTTGACGGCAAACGACGGGTTTTCGGTCGTGGCTCCGATCAACGTGATCGTGCCGTCTTCGAGATGCGGCAAGAAGGCATCTTGCTGACTCTTGTTGAAACGATGAATTTCGTCGACGAAAAGAATTGTTCGCTTACCCTCGTAGGACCGCTTTTGCTTCGCCTCTTTTACGATGACGCGTAGCTCCGCCACTCCGCCTAAGACCGCATTGAACGCGACGAACTCGGCGCGGGTTGCGTTTGCGATGACGTGGGCGAGCGTCGTTTTTCCCGAGCCCGGCGGGCCCCAGAGGATCATCGACGCTACGCGATCTGTTTGGATCGCCCGTGCGAGACTGGCTGAGCCGCCCACGAGGTGGTGCTGTCCGACTATCTCGTCGAGGGTCCGAGGCCGCATCCTATCGGCGAGTGGAGCCTCGGGTCCGCCCAGAGCGCCGCGCCGCACCGCTGACTCGAACAAGGTGCCCCCCGTCTGTTGACCTGAGCGCTTCACGACGCCGGCCTGGGTCCGAAAATGGCGGTCCCGATTCGAACGTACGTCGCCCCGTAGCCGATAGCGGTTTCGAAATCGCCACTCATGCCGATCGATAGTTCCGGCAGCTCCGCCCCTTCGCTGCGCAGCTCGTCGCGAAGTTTCGCCAGCCGTTCAAAGCCGGCGTGCGCGTCGCCCGCTGCGGGGATCGCCATGAGCCCGGCAACGGTGATCGAGTCCGAGGTGCTTAGGCTGGACATGATTTCGCGAGCCTGGTCAGGAAGGCAGCCGGACTTGCTGTCTTCTCCGCTCACGTTCACCTCGATCAGTGCGCTGACGCGGCGTGCTGATGTTTCGGCGTGTCGGTCGAACGCGCCACCCAGCTTGATCGAGTCCAGCGTATGGATGACGTCAGCCGTAGCGATTACGCGTGCTGCCTTGTTGCGCTGCACGTGCCCGATCATGTGCCAGCGAAGTTCGGTCAGATCGGACAGTTCATCAGCCTTGGCGAGCATTTCCTGGACGTAGTTCTCGCCAAAGTCACGCTGGCCGGCGGCGTACGCGGTTCGAATCGCCGCGCTAGGGTGCCGTTTGGATACAGCGACCAGCCGCACCGAGTGCGGATCCCGCCCGTGCTGTTGCGCAGCCGCGGTGATGCGGTCGCGGATGGTCGCTAGGCGTTCGGCGATCGAGTTGGCTGAGTCAGGCAGGGTGGCGTTCACGGTCGGGTGGCATCGTACAACGCCTTCACGGTGTCATGCCCGCTGCGCGCTTTGCCCCGAGCGATCTCCCAGACGAGCTGCTGGGCGGCGGCGTTCACCGGCGTCTGGATGCCGTGCTCGGCGGCTCGGGTGACGATTTCGCCGTTCAGAAAGTCGACGGCCGGCGTGCGCCCGCGTTCGATCGCCGAGAGCATGGACGACCGGAGGCGGCGATATCGCGCGCCGACGGCCAAGAGCAGGCTGTGTTTGGCGAACAGTCCAGGAGATCCGCTCGCGCGCTGCTCTTCATCGGTCAGCGCGATCCAGTCGAGATCGAGCGTTCCGGAAACCTTCTCGAGACGGATCGACTCCTCCCGCGCCACCTTCACCGTTTCGGTCATGACGTCCAACGCTAGGCGACGGACGTAGCGATGCCGCATGAGCGCACCGAGCCGATCGCCGCCGATGGTGCCGAGTGTTGAAATGGCCGCGTTGATCGCCAACTTGCTCCAGCGCGCCCCAGCCAGGTTCTCGGTGACGTTGACCGGACCG
>JAUIKB010000539.1 GCA_030430975.1 Polyangia bacterium | reverse complement strand
GTCGCCGACGAGCCACCAGAACTTGAAGTGGTCCTGCGCACGAACGTGATGATCGAGGTCATCGATCAGTTTGTCAAAACTCATCATTTCCGTAACGCAATGCATCTGAAACACGGGCACGACCGCCAGTGTCATTTCATAGACGACACCGAACGCCCCCAATCCGACGACGATCGCAGGAAAGTCAGCATGCTCGCGATCCACGACGCGCCGCTCGCCGCTGCCATCCACCAACGCCAGGCTCTGCACTTGATCGGCCAGGCACCGAAAGCCGATCCCGGTTCCGTGGGTGCCGGTCGCAATCGCACCGGCGAGCGACTGCTCAGCGATCGACCCCAAATTCTGAAGCGCGAGCCCACGACGCTCGAGCTCCGCGATCAGATCCTTCAGCCGAATCCCCGCCTCAACGCGCACCCGTAGAGCAGCGCGATCCACCTCCAGGACGCGATTCATGGCATCCAGCGAGATCAGCGTGTCGTCTGTCACGATGCCTTTCGACCAGGAGTGTGCCGCCCCGACCACACGAACGCAGCGACCGTCCTGTACTAGCCGCTGGAGTTCCTCGACCGTTGACGGCGTCGCGACCCGCGCCGGCGTGAAGCTCCAGGACCTACCGTAGTTCTCCACCCTCACCGGCTCACCGTCCCGCCCCGACGTATCGACATCAAGTGGTTTGTAAAACCGCCGTCGAAACACACCCGCGCCGGTGCCGCGTGAGCCAGTCCAGCTCCCTTGGGGCGCCAACGTCCGCTACAGTATCGCCCGGCGGCCCATCGCCCGCACTGGATAGACGTGTTCTGCAGCCTCACACCCGCCGGTCGCATTGTGCTACACGACGGCGACGACTCCACGAGCCTCCCCAGCGCGCGGGCTAAGCGGATTCGGCAGGCGTTCCAGGACGGCCCCGGCTTCGGCATCTTGCATCTGGGGGCGGCGGAGACGGAGACCGAACTGCATCCGACCCTCGGCTTCTTTCGGGATCTAGGACGGTCACTGGTCGCTCGGGCGTGCTCGGAGTTCGACCCGGGCGTTCCTGAGGAATTTCAGCCTCCGGCGGTTGATGAGAAGGAGGTTGAAGCCGTGCTGCTCGGCGCGCCGCCGATGCAGGGGGCGGAGCTTCTCGATGTGCGCGGTCTGGCCGAGCTTTGGGATGCGACGGGAGCCGCGCTCGCGGCGCGAGCAGCCGAACACCGCGCCGGGTTTTCGGGCTATCTGGGCGACTGCGATTCCAACTGGAACATCGTCGGGCGGGTGTGCTTTCACCTCGCGGAAAATCGTCGCGATCCGGACTACCCGTTTGCATTCATCGCCACGTATGCACGCTCGCTGTCGAACCGAACCAAGGACCAAGTGCGCCACATTCCACTGGCGCGTGCGCTGCAGGAGTACTCGGGCGCCGGTGAAAAGAAGAAGCTGCTCGCACTACTGTCGCCGCTGATGCGCGCCGCCGAGCGCAGCGAGCTGATGCGGGAATTAGTCGACAGCGGCGACGTGTACCATCCGCTCGCTTGGACAGCGAACGACGCCCACCGATTCCTGCGAGAGGTACAAAGCTACGAGCAGGCGGGCATGGTGGTGCGGATGCCCGACTGGTGGCAGGTCAAGAATCCGCCTCGGCCGAGGGTTTCCGTTTCTGTCGGAAAAAAGTCGCCATCACTGCTGGGGATGGACGCGCTGCTCGACTTCGACGTCAACGTGACCCTCGACGGCCAAAAGCTCACCGCGAAGGAGGTCCAGTCCCTACTCGCCGCGAATGCCGGACTGACGCTGATCAAAGGGAAATGGGTCGAGGTCGATACCGAGCGTCTCTCCAAGCTGCTCGAGCACTGGCAGTCCGCTCAGGTACAGACCGGAGGCGGGGTTGGCTTCGCCGAAGCGATGCGGATGTTAGCGGGGGCGCCGATCGAAGCGGGCGCTTCTGACTTGGAGGACCCGGCCCGCCCCGAGTGGTCCGAGGTCGTCGCCGGAAAATGGCTGACGAAGAAGCTGGACGCCCTTCGCGATCCGAGTGTCGCTCGCACGGTTCAGGCCGGCGCCGGGCTGAAGGCGCAGCTGCGCCCATACCAACAGCTCGGCGTGCAGTGGCTGTGGTCGCTGCGCAGTCTGCAGCTCGGCGGCTGTCTGGCCGACGACATGGGACTCGGAAAGACCATCCAGGTGATCGCTATCCTAGCGATGCAGCGGGGAAAGAAGCCTGCGGGCAGCGACCTGCTCGTCGTGCCGGCGTCGCTGATCGCCAACTGGCAGAGCGAGATCGAGCGGTTTGCTCCGAAGCTGCGGGTGCTGATCGCCCATCCATCCCACATCAAGACCGCCGAGCTGAAGAAGCTGACGCCGGCCGATGTCGAGGGCTACGACGCGGTGATCACCAGCTATGGAACGGTCGTCCGCGCCCAGTGGATGCAGACGTTTGCCTGGCGGTCCGTCATCCTGGACGAGGCTCAGGCGATCAAGAATCCGGGCGCGAAGCAGACTCGCGCCATCAAACGCCTGAACGCTGTTTGGCGACTCGCTTTGACCGGCACCCCGGTGGAAAATCGCGTCGGGGATCTGTGGTCGATCTTCGACTTCATCAACCCGGGCCTGTTGGGGACGCCGAAAGCGTTCACACGGTTTTGTCAGTCGCTCGCTTCGGGCGATCGCCCGGACTACGCGCCACTTCGGCGATTGGTCGGACCGTACATCCTGCGACGCCTCAAGACCGACAAGGCGGTCATCACCGATCTGCCGGACAAGACCGAGGTGACCACCCATTGTCTGCTGAGCAAGGAGCAGGCGGTCCTATACCAAGCTTCCGTGAAGGAGATGAAGAAGCTGCTCGCGGACGTCGACGACGATCGCATCCAGCGGCGCGGCGTCGTGCTGGCGTTCCTGATGCGGTTCAAACAGATCTGCAACCACCCGTCCCAGTGGCTCGGAGACGGCGCGTACGACCCGGCGGCAAGCGGCAAGTTCGCGCGGCTTCGCCTGCTGTGCGACCCGATGGCGGCGCGGCAAGACAAAGTGCTGGTGTTCACTCAGTTTCGCGAGATGACGGCGCCACTCGCGACTTTTTTGGCGGAGGTATTTGGAAAACCGGGCCTAGTGCTGCACGGTGGTACGGCGGTCAAGAGGCGTCAGGGACTCGTGAAGCGCTTCCAATCCGACGAGGACGTTCCCTTCATGGTGCTGTCGCTGAAAGCGGGAGGCACCGGGCTGAATCTGACGGCTGCCTCGCACGTCGTTCACTTCGATCGGTGGTGGAACCCGGCGGTGGAAAATCAGGCGACGGATCGCGCGTTTCGCATCGGTCAGAAGCGCAACGTGCTGGTTCACAAGTTCGTCTGCCGCGGCACGGTGGAGGAGCGCATCGACGAGCTGATCCAGAGCAAACGGGCCCTGTCGGACGACATCCTGTCCGGGGGCGCTGAGTCCGCGCTGACCGAGATGTCCAACGAGGAGCTGCTCGCGATGGCTCGGCTGGATTTGAATAGCGCACTTCAGGAGTAGAGAGATCTCATAGGATCCGGATATGGCGTGGGGCTTTCGAAACAAACCGTATGTCTCGGCGCGCCAGCGGCAGCAGCGGGGCGCCCAAAAAATCGCCCGGCTCAAGAAGCAAGGCCGTGACGTGAAGCCCGTCGAGATCGAAGGACGTCAGATCAGCACGACGTTTTGGGGCGACGCTTGGTGTAAGAATCTCGAAGCGTTCAGCGACTTCGCCAGCCGGCTTCCGCGTGGGCGCACGTATGCCCGCAACGGTTCGGTGATCGATCTTCAGATCGCGGCCGGTCAGGTGCGCGCCCTAGTCGTGGGCTCGGACGACTACGACGTGGTGATCGATATCCAGCCGCTGCCGAAGCCGCGCTGGGAGGCTGTGAAGGCGGCGTGTTCCGGGCAGATCGAATCCGTCGTCGAGCTGCTTCAGGGATCGATTTCCGACCACGTGATGGGCGTTGTGACCCGTACCGGAGAGGGCCTGTTCCCGACCCCCGGCGAAATCGAGCTGAGCTGCAGCTGCCCGGACTGGGCAACGATGTGCAAGCACGTCGCGGCCGCGCTGTACGGCGTCGGGGCGCGTTTGGATCACGATCCGGCGATGCTCTTCACGCTGCGAGACGTCCCGCCGAGCGAATTGATCGCGTCGGCGGTGAACCACCTCCCGTCCGGCAATCAGCCGACCGGACGCAAACGGCTAAGTCCCGACGATCTGGCGACGGTGTTCGGTATCGATCTGGCGCTGGATGACGATGTGCCTAAGGCGGCGCCCAAACGCCGTGCCGCCAAACGGAAACGGAAGCCGCGATGACTGCGCCACGACTGGACCGTCGATGTCGACTCCCGAACGCTCGAAGCGTTCGTCCTAGACGGCCACGGGTGGCGGCTCGTCGATAGTTACGATGACACTGCGGTCGTTCGCGTCCCGCCGTTCGAGGGCGTTGAGCTGGCGATCTGTCGGCTCTTCTTGCCGCTCGCCGCACCAAACCCCTGACGAGGGGCAGCGCGGGGTCGTCCCCCGCGAGCCCCGCCAGCCACCCGATCGAGCCGAGATTGGCACGTGTCGCGAGTGACCCCACGGCGCCGAGACTCAATACGTGACGAACCTCAGGTGGATGCTGTGGTCGAGGTTCGGCGTCACGACGTCCAGGCACTCGGGGATCGGACCGGAGCCGCCCCTCCAACAGTAGCGTCCCCAGCGGTCGCATCGCCCGAAGGGCGAGCCACCCAGCACTATCCCGCTGGCTAAGCGAAAGCCTTAGGATTTTGCAGTAGCGTCCCCAGCGGTCGCATCGCCCGAAGGGCGAGCCAACAAGCACTATCCCGCTGGCTAAGCGAAAGCCTTAGGATTTTGCAGTAGCGTCCCCAGCGGTCGCATCGCCCGAAGGGCGAGCCAACAAGCAATATCCCGCTGGCTGAGCGAAAGCCTTACGATTTTGCAGTAGCGTCCCCAGCGGTCGCATCGCCCGAAGGGCGAGC
>JAUIKB010000538.1 GCA_030430975.1 Polyangia bacterium | reverse complement strand
AGCTAAAGTCGCGACAGCCGGCGGCTAACACCAAGCCGCCGACGATTGCGGCGCATAGTTGACGGGCCACCTCTGGAGTTTGCCGGCCGATCGTGCTCGGCGAAAGGCCAAACATCTCCGTGGTATCGTTCGCGGGTGTCTGTCGACGCACCGCCCGATACGCAAGACCCGCTGGGCTTGTGCGACGAGTTGGTGGACGGCAAGTACCGCGTCCGGTCGATCGTGGCGCGCGGCGGTTTTGGCGTCGTCTACCGGGCGCAGCACATCTCGCTCGACAGTTGGGTCGCGCTGAAGGTGCTCAAGCCAGGTGAGCGCGCCCGCCGCCAGGTTGATCAATTCCTCATGGAAGCCAAGACCCTGGCTCGGCTGCGTCACGCGCACATCGTGAGCGTCTTCGATGCTGGGCTGATATTCGACGAACAGTCCGACGCACACCTACCGTGGATCGCCCTGGAGTGGATCGCCGGCCGGACCCTGCGCGAGGCGATCGCCGATCGCGCGGCCACGCGGGTGCCGTTCGATGTGCAGAGCATCCAACAGGTCGTGTGTCCAGTTGTCGAAGCCCTGTCTGCAGCGCACGCTGCCGGCATCGCTCATCGCGACATCAAGCCCAGCAACATCATGCTGGCTGAAACCGAACGCGAGCTTGGTGACCCGCGCGTGCTGGACTTCGGCATTGCAAAATTGATGGCGGGCGATGAGGCGCCCGGCAGCGGACAGACCGCGACCCGCGGAGGTCGCTCGCCGTTTTCGCTGGCGTACGCCGCGCCAGAGCAACTGTCCGGAGCGCGAACCGGACCTTGGACCGATGTCCACGCCGTAGGCTTGTTGTTGACGGAGCTGCTTACGGGTCGGGCTCCTTATCCGCAGACGGACGCTACCGAAACCTACCGTGCAGCGTTCGACGCCGTGCGTCCCACACCTGGCTCGTTTGGTATCGACGCGGGGCCGCTCGAAGCGGTGATCGAGCGATGTCTTCGGTTGGTGCCGGACGAGCGCTACGCCGACGCTGCCGAACTACACGCTGCCCTGCAGACCGCGCTGGGCGCCCAACCCAAAATCGTTCGACCGACGCCGCGATCTCCTGCACCGCCCGCGCCCGTGCGGCAGATCGCCACCGGCGGCACCCACACCGTAACCACTCCGCCTTCCGCGGTGCGCTCCGCCGGCTCACGCTGGACCTACGTGGCGCTCGCGTCGGTCGTGGGGATCGGTAGCGCGGTCAGCTGGGTTGCGCTCACGCGTTCGCCGGAGGCAACACCGACCACCGCCGTTTCGCCTGATGCGGTGCCGTCGCTCGCACCCGCCGTCCAACATGAGTCCACTCAGCCCGCGGAGCCGCATCCAGAGGCACAGGTTGAGCCGTCAATGTCGCCTGCCGCCCCGTCGACCCAGCTCGCGGTCAGCAGCGCTTCGGCGCGTGGCTCAACCGCGCGGCGCGCGCGGCGCAGGGCTGTGTCGTCAGCTGCACCGCCATCGTCACCGCCACCGTCACCGTCGCCAGCGTCCTCGGCGACCGCACCGCCTACGGCGCGTCCGGTCCCGCGACCGCTTGTGACCAGCTCGGCCGGCCCACCCTACGAGCTGGACTGATCGATGCGGCGGTGGTGGACGGTCAGCGCGGCGTGTAGCTGTACGATGGTATGTCAGTTGGCGTTTGCGGACGCCGCTCCAGTCGTTCGGCAGCAGCTGCTTGCGGACGCCTACGCGGCACGGGTGTCGGGCGACCACCGACTGGCGCTGAATAAGGCGCGGCAGGCCGCAGCGATCCGTTTGTCCGGTTCACTGTCGCGGTTCATCGCCGAGGAATACGACGCCTTGAACCAACCAGCGCGGGCGTACGCGGAGGCTGACCGGTGCCGCGGCTTGGCGCTCGAGATGGAGCCCGGTGACAATCGACGAGCCGTGGCGGAGGGATGTCGCCTGTTGGTCGCCCGGCTGCAGAGTCGGGTCGGGATCGTCACCGTGCGGCTGGCGCCGGCGCTGGCACGCGCGACGATCAGCTTTCCAGCCGCTCGAGCGCTGCGCGCCAGGCGACGTTGGGTCAGTCGTCCGGGCGTGGCTAGCGTCTTGGTGCGAACCGCCGATGGTGCGGTGATCTCCAAGGACGTGACCGTCACGGCGGGTGGTCGCCACCTCGTGAAGGTGGACCGGCCGGCATCCGGCCCCGCGCGCCGCGACCCAAAGACGAGGACGCCGCCACCAACCTCCGTGAAACGTGACACGTCACGCTCCACCCTGCCTATTCTGCTGGTGGGCGGAGGCCTGTCCGCGATCGCAGCCGCGACGGCCACATATCTGTCGTCTACCCAGCGCTTCTCCGATCTGCGCTCCGAGTGCGAGAGCGGGCGGTGTCCGGCCGACCGAGATGACCGCCGCCAGCAGATCGAAACCCTCGACGTGATTTCGCTCGTGCTAGCCGGCGTCGGGGCCGCGTCCGTCGGTTTCGGCATGACGCTGGCGGTGCTGCCGGCATCAAACAGCGCGGATTCGTCCGCTCGCTGGATCGTGCGCTTCTGAGTGCGTTGCACTGCAACGCGTGCAGCTGCTTTGATGGTGCGTTCCGGGTGGCAAACTCGATCGGCGATCTGGAACGATGCGTGCAATGGCAGCCACAGCAATGTCCGGCGAGACTCAGGATCAAACACAAAGTACCGATGGCGATGAGGCGGCTTCGGGTCGAACGGTCCCGTGCGCCTACCTCACGCTGGCCATTCACTGCGCGGAGCCTGACCAGGGCGCTCTGACCCACTCGCTTCAGGACATCGATGCGGTCGCGATCGGGCGCGGGGACAGCGTCCAGGCACATATCGTGAAGGATGCCGGACAGCAGACGCTGGTTTTGTCCACGCCAGATACGCGGGTTTCTGCACGGCATGCTCGCATCGATCGGGACGGCGCCTGGGTCATTTCCGACCGCAAGTCTCGCAACGGGACGTTCGTCAACGGGGCGGTCGCCAAACGCAAGGCGCTCAGCGACGGAGATGTCATTCGGGTGGGACGGACGCTACTGCTGTTCGGCCTCCGCGCCGTCCAGGGCAATCAGTTTCAAGCCAGGCAACACCAGGCGGGCCAGCAACCCGACGGGTTTGCCACGCTGAGCCCAGGCGTTGCACGCGAGTTGGAGCGGGTCGAGCGACTGGCAGCGTCGCAGGTGCCGATGATCCTGCAGGGTGAGACGGGGGTCGGCAAAGAGGTGCTGGCGCGCGCCGTCCACGAGGCATCCAAGCGGCCAGGACCGTTCGTCGGCGTCAACTGCGGCGCTATCCCGGAGGCGCTGATCGAGTCGCAGCTGTTCGGTCACGTCAAAGGCGCGTTTTCGGGAGCGGTGCGCGACGCCCCGGGCTTCTTTCGCACGGCTGACGGCGGTACGCTGTTCCTCGACGAGGTGGGCGATCTGCCTCCGAGTTCGCAGGCGGCGCTGCTTCGCGTGCTTCAGGAGAGCGAGGTGTTGCCGGTGGGAGCGACTCGCCCGGTCAAGGTCTCGGTGCGCGTCCTGTCGGCGACGCACCGACCGCTCGAGCGGCTGGTCACCGACGGTGCTTTTCGCGAGGATCTCTACAGTCGCCTCGCCGGGTTCGTCTATGTCGTACCACCGCTGCGGGAGCGCTTGGAGGACATCGGCATCATCATCGCCAACATCCTGCGTCGGGTGGCGCCAGATCGCGCCATGGGGCTGCGCCCCGAGGCAGCCGAAGTGTTGTTTGGCTACTCCTGGCCGATGAACATTCGTGAGCTGGAGCAGGTTCTGCGAACAACCGTCGCGCTGACGACAACCGACATGATCGAGACCGATGATGTGAACGTGGTGCTGCAGGGGCGGATCGGCCGTGTCGGGGCGGCGGGATCAGAACCGCCGAACCTCTCCGATGCCGATCTCCAGCTGCGCACCGAGCTAGTCGGGCTGCTCACCGAGCACGCCGGAAACGTGAGCCGCGTGGCACGTGACATGGGCAAGGCGCGCCAACAGGTTCAGCGTTGGCTGCGCCGCCTCTCGCTCGATCCGAGTCTCTACCGCTAAGGCAGCGCGACGCGGCGGACGTTGCCTTCTTCGGTTGCCCAATACACGTGATTGGCATCAACCGCGATACCCCACGGCTTGCCCTGTCCGTTAGCGAGCAGCGTCGGCGCTGAGCAACCAGACCTTGCACACATGACGATCGCTCCGTTGGTTCGATCGGTCCAGTAGACGTTGTTCGCGTCGCTGGTGATGCGGTGCACTTCAGGCGTGCCTACGACGACCTGGGGCGCTCCGCCGCCTGGAAGCGCGATCCGTACCAAGTTGGTGTTTTGGTGGAAGTACAGGTGAGAACCGTTCGGGGTAGCCGTCATGTGACCCACTCCGGTCGTGCTGACGTTGGCGGCGATCGTCGTAGCCGAGCCGCTACCGATGGGGACCCGTTTGATACTCCAGTTGGCGCCAGATTTATCAGCGTAATAAATATTGGTGCTGTCGAGCGCCAGCGAGATCGACGCAGTTGCCGCGGTTGCCCGTGTGGTGGGGGTGCCACCCGGCAGAGCCTTGCGCTGAATCTGGCCGTTGGTGCGCATCCACACCAGGTTCGTGCGCGCCGGGTCATTGGCCATCGTTCGATAGAAGCCAGGGCCGGACGACTGCGCGATGATGCCCCCGCTGCACGACGGCAGGGCGCAGCTCTGAACGGTGGCGTCCTGAAAGTCGTTGGCCCAATAGATGAAGTTGGAGTGGATGCCCCACGAATAGGTGCGCTGGTTGGTCGCGATCACGTTCGTCGGCGCTGCACTCAGGTTCTTGACGCGGGACCGAATCGGTAGCCCGTCGCCGCCCCAGTAGACCTTCGACCCGTCGAGCTGCACCATGAACAGCCGCCCTTGGCCGGTCGCGATATCTTGAGGTTGGCACTTGCTGTTCGAGCAGGTTCCGCCCTTGCATGACTTGTTGCAGCTCCCACAGTTCATCGCATCCGTGTTGAGGTTG
>JAUIKB010000001.1 GCA_030430975.1 Polyangia bacterium | reverse complement strand
CTTCAGAGCCGGTCGTCACCTTTCAAGAGCAAGTCGATTTTCTCAATCAACAGTTCCCCGGCGCGTTTGCTGGCGAGACGTGGCAAAAGAAGTACCGCGGAAGTCAGGGCAAGCGTGTCAAACGCCACCGCAACGCTGCGATCGCCGACGCGCAAGAGCAACTCAGCAAGGAAATCCTAACCGACTTGATCGCCAAGGGTCAGCACGCGGAGGTGATGGAGCGCGTGCGCACGGTGCTGAGCGCGACGTCTCTGGTCACCAAAAGCCAGTTCAAACCGCTCTTGTGCCTCGACGAGGCCGCCACCGATCGCGCCGCCGAAACGCTTCTGGAGTTGTTGTACGGAGAGCTGAAAGCGGCCAAAGCCATGCAGGCATGGATCGGCGCTCTGAACGCGTCTCGGCAGACCGTGTCTTGGACGTTAGCCACGGCGGTCCCCGCGCTGGTTCACCCCAAGCAACACGTATGTGCGAGCGCAACGACCTTTGCGACGCAAGCGCGCTGGATGGCGCCTAATCTGGAGCTCGGAAAGAAGCCAACCGGTTTGGCCTACGAGCGCCTCATCACCATGGTTCAGGCCATCGAAGAAGAGCTGACGACGCTCGGGTGCCCGCCTGAGGACTGGATCGACGTCCACGACTTCATCGCTGTGACGCTCAGCCCCTCAGCACGCAAGCGAATCGGAATCCAGAAAGCTCGCCCTTCCGCTGCGCCGCCACCGGCCGACGCAGCGTCCGAGGAGGAGTGAGCGCCGCGCGGACTCACTCACGGGCGTGAGCGTCCGCGGCGTTCATAGATCATGTATGCGCCGCTCGTGGGGTCCGTGACCTTCGCGAAACGCGCGTAGTGCCGCTTCACCCAGACTCGCAGCTCCGGCATGGTCGCGATGCCCCGCCGCGGGTTGAGTATCACCACCTCCGGCGGCTGTTGCTCGAGACGAGCCAATAGCTCTGGCAGTGACGTTGTGCCCGAGCGGAACCGCATCGTGTTGGTATCCGCCTCGTCGAGCGCGATGTGTCGGTTGGCCAGCAATGCGACGAGCGGAGCGACGTTGCTATCGCCGAAGAGCGTCTCGTTGGGTAACGAGAGACGAACCGCTTCGCGACGCAGCCGGTCCGCGGCCGTCAGACGCCGCGTTTCGTGCCAAAGGTAGCGGGTAACGCTCGGGCTCCAGGCTCCGGCTTCGCGGGTGTCCGCCCACAGAACCGCCCTCACGGCGTCGTTTATCCAGTCCGGTAAGCCCGCCGCGTCGCGCCAACGGTAGAGGCGCTGTTCTCCGATTTGCGCGTGCCAGGACACTCGCTCAAGCGCCAATCGGCGCGTCGCTTCGGCGCCAAAGCACGCGACGACCAGCCCCAAAGCGACGCAGCGGGTGGCGCGAGTGCTGGGGCGTCGAGCGGTCGAGCGGCGTCGGCTCTTTGGCCGTTTGAGCTTGGCGTCGGTGCTGCCCCCTAGCCATGCGTGCCGGCTCGTCCGCAGCACGGTGCCGTAGCTGAAGCCACCCAGCAAAGCGAGGAACGGGAATGTTACGGTGAAGTAGTAGGGGAAGGAGCGCGCGCCGGATGCCAAGAGCAGGAGCGTGGCTAGTCCGACAGCGCTGGCGGCAGTCAACGTGCCGGCTGATGCGTGGTGCGGCGGTGGGTGCGCCAACTTCCGGCGCGCCCGTAGGGCCATGATCACGCCAGCCAGAGGCGCGCCCCAAACCAACAGTGAGTTGGGGACGCAGATGGCCGTGGCTGTGCGGAGAAACGAGCCCGGTTTCTCAGGTTTGTGCAGATGATAGGAAAATACCTGCTCGAAAAATCCACTGCCGGCGACTATCGCGCACGCCGTGACGATGGCGGTCAAACAAGCCGCTGCCGAAAGCGCCATTCGTTGTCCAGCTATGCGATCCCGGCGACACTGCAGCGCTAGCAGCGTCAGGCAAGCGGGAACGGTGTAGAGGGCTGTCATGGTGGCGCAGGCCATGCACACGCCGGCGGCCACGTGTCGTTTGGTCAGAGCGCAAAAGTAGCCGCCGAGCAAAAGCAGCACGGCGAAGTTCGCGCCGGTGAAGTGACTCGATGCACGCAGCACGTCGTAGGAGAACAGGAACAAGAGTGCGGCAGTTGCAGCCTCGAGCGCGCCCAACGTGAGACGGCCTATTCGCCAGACCAACCAGCCGCTGGCCGCGGTGGCAAGTGCGGGGAGCGCTTTGAACGCGGTGAGGTGAAACCCGGCCAGCTTGGCGAGCATGATCGCCGGGACCAGATGCAGCGGCGGATGGGCGAAGAAAAAGTCGCGATACGGAACGGCACCTTCGGATGCGCGGAGGGCCATATAGAAATAAATGTTCTCGTCGCTGACCGAGGGGTTGAGTGCATACGCCTTCAAGATCAGAAACAGCACGATCCCGCCGGCTACCGCGGCGCGAGCTGCGGGAGGTGCTCGGTCGCTCATCGCCGGCAGCGTACCGTATGCGGCCGACTGCGGGCCGATGCGGCGGCCCTGCGACTCTGCGTCAGGAGCGCCTGACCAGATGAATCTCGCGATGGTCGAGGTTTCGAAACGGCCAGCGCGTACCCGGAGGGCCGTGGTATTGGCCGCGGTCCGAGGATTTCAGCGATTCTGGGTGATTTCCTTCAGAATCGGGTTTCAGGGAACGGAGCGCCGCGCTAAGCCCGCTCGGTTCGATGAGTAAGTCAGCTGACACGAAAGACGGCGGAGCGGCTCCCGGTGGTGAGGACGCGCTCGTCGTACAACGCCAGGCCAAGGCCACGCGCGTCAGGGAGCGCGGAGCCGATCCTTTTGCCAACGATGTCGACGCTTCTGCGCGGTCATTCATCGGAGACCAGCGCCGACGCTATGAGTCGGCCCTGATCGACGAGGCGGAGCTTCGCTACGATCCAGAGCGAGTTGCGAAACTATCCGGCGGAGACGTCGTGAATTGTGTGGGACGAATGGTCGCCCGGCGCGGCTTCGGCAAGGTGAGCTTCCTGCGGTTGCGAGATGCGACCGGAGAGATTCAAGTGTTCGCCAAAAAGGACATCCTCGGCGAGTTCTTTGTCGCGCTCGAGGACATCGACATCGCCGACCACATCGCGGTCAGCGGCCCGATGATGGTCACCAAGACCGGCGAGCTGAGCATCGAGGCCCAGAGTCTGCGGCTCGTGACTAAGGCTTACCGACCGCTACCGGACAAGTGGCATGGCCTGAGCGACGTCGATCTGCGCTATCGACGGCGGTACGTGGACATGGTCGCGAACCCGTCGGTCGCTGCCGCGTTGCGCGCGCGCTCGTTCATCGTTCAGGGCTTGCGCGACTTTTTGGACGCGCATCAGTTCGTCGAGGTGGAGACACCCACGCTACACACGCTCGTGGGCGGCGCGTCTGCACGACCGTTTAAGACACATCACAACACGCTCGACATGGAGCTGTTCCTGCGCATCGCGCCCGAGCTGTATCTCAAACGGATGCTCGTCGGAGGCTTTGAGCGCGTCTACGAAATCGGTCGTTGCTACCGGAACGAGGGCATTAGCACTCGCCACAATCCCGAGTTCACGATGCTGGAATTCTACCAAGCCTACGCGACGTACTCGACGCTCATGACGATGACCGAGGAATTGTTTCGCCACGTCGACCGCTTCCTGTCCGACAAGATGAGGGCAGCAGGCATGGGTGAAACGTACGATCAGTGGGTGGAGGGACGTCGCTATACGCTTGGGGATCGGTTCGCTCGCGTGCCGATGCGTACCGCGGTCGAGCGGGCGTGCGATAGCGCCGACGTGCCAAAGGCGATCGTGGACGATCTGGCGAGCTTGGCGGCCGGAGCGCCCCAAGAGGCTGCCAGCAGCGAGCGGATCAAGGGATTCTGTAAGGGCAGCGAGCGCGCCAGGGCGATCGATTGGGGCAACTTCCGCAAAGGCCTGGCCGGGTGTGATACCGCGGGCGACCGGCTATTTTGCGCCTACGAATACCTCTCAGAGCCATTCTTGACCGAGGATTACCGCAGCGGAGACGGTACCAAGAGTGTCCCGGTGTTTATCATCGACTACCCGATCGAGGTCAGCCCGTTAGCGCGTCGCAAAGACGACGATCCGACGCTGACCGACCGGTTCGAGCTGTTCATCGACGGTCGCGAGATATGCAACGCGTTCAGCGAACTCAACGATCCCGAAGACCAGGCTGCTCGGTTTCGAGATCAAGTCGAACGCAAGGGTCGCGGCGCCGAGGAAACGATGGACTACGATGAGGACTACATCCGCGCTCTTGAGCACGGCATGCCGCCAGCGGCGGGGTTCGGTCTCGGCGTCGACAGACTGACGATGATGCTAGCGGGTCAGGCATCGATTCGCGACGTGATCGCCTTTCCTCTCATGCGACCGGAGAACAAGACGTGATGTGGCTAGCGGCGCTTGGGCCGAAGAAGCCGCTGGCTGAACCAAGTGCCATCGCCGAGCTGTGGAGCCGTATTGGTGTCGGCGGACGTATCGCGATCATCAGCGTCGCAGTTGTTGTCGTCGGCTATCTGATCGTCCGAGGTCTAAAGCGCCTCGGCAAGTCTGGTCGCCGAACGCTGCTGTTCTTCGTTACTGGCATCGGCCTGTTGTCGCTGGTCGGCTTTGGCACGTGGGTAACGAGGCTCCCCGAACCGCGGGGGTCCTATTTCGTGTTGTGGCACCAGCTGGTCCGCATCGGCGCGGCGGTGGGCGGTACGATGTTCGTCGTCGGCTTCATGGCGCTCGCCATGCCGTGGCTGTTGGATCGCATCGAGGGCCGCGGTTTTATCTCGTACGTCGCGGCGCGCCACGTCCGTTCGTCCAAAAGCGGATTTCTAACCGTCATCAGCGTGCTGTCGATTGCTGGGGTTGGCGTCAGCTCGCTGGCGCTGTGCGTGGTGATCAGCGTAATGGGGGGATTCGGCGCTGACCTGAAGCGCAAGATCCTCGGTAACAACGCTCATATCAAGATCGATACGACGAACTACGACGGTTTCGACAACTGGAAGGACTCGTTGGACGACGTTCGGGTTCTGCCCGATGTGGCCGCAGCGACACCTGTTGCCAAGGGCGAGGCGATGGCGTCGAGCTCGACGAACACCGCCGGTGTGATCGTCAAGGGCGTCGACCCCGAGTCGATCGGCACCGTGATCGACCTCGAGAACAACATTGAGGTGGGAAAGTTCGAGTACCTCACAGATGAGGTCAAGCTCTCCCGCCTGCCGCCGGATGAACCGATCGGACTCGGTCCGGGCGGGGAACTCTACTTAAAAGGACCGAATCTGAAGCCGTACTTCGGTACGGGGCTAGACAAAGACGTAGCGGAGTCGGTCGAGCCAGATGACGCTTTCCCCGCCGTGATTCTGGGGCGGGAGTTGGCTAAGACGCTGCACGTGTACGTCGGTGACGAGATAACGCTGGTCGCGCCGCTCGGCGATCTGGGACCCATGGGCGTGATGCCGCGGACTCGAAAGTTCCGGGTCGCAGCGATCTTCTATTCGGGCATGTACGAGTACGACGCCAGCCACGTGTACATGAAGCTGGACGTGTCGCAGCGGTTTCTCGACTTGGAGCACAAGATCACGGGGATCGAGGTCCGCACCAAGAACGCCGAGAAGGTCGAGTTGGCCCGCCCGAAGATCGAAGCCGCACTGGGGCGGGGTGATCTGCGGGTGCGTGACTGGAAAGAACTCAACAAGAATCTTTTTTCAGCGCTGAAATTGGAGAAGATCGCGACGTTTATCATTCTCTCGATCGCGATTCTGGTTGCTAGCTTTTGCATCATTTGCACGCTGCTTTTGATGGTCACGGAAAAGAGCAAAGAAATAGCGATTCTGAAAGCGCTGGGCTCCTCCGACGGCGCTATTCGACGGATCTTCATGACCGAAGGCATGATCATCGGCAGCATCGGAACGGTCTTCGGGGTCGTCACTGGGCTTGCTTTGTGCCTGGGACTGCAGTGGTTCGGCGTACGTCTGGACCCCAAGGTGTACTACGTTGACCGACTCCCGATTAACGTCGACCCGGTGGACTATACGCTGATCGCGATAGCGGCACTGGTGATCACGACGCTGGCGACGGTCTACCCGGCGATGGCGGCGAGTCGATTGAGGCCGGTCGACGGCATCCGGTATGAATAAGGTGAACGATGAGCGCGCTGGTTGAAATCAAGGGTCTACACAAGACCTTCATGCACATGGGCCATGAGCTGCACGTGCTCAAAGGCATCGATTTAGAAATCCACGAAGGGCAGGTGCTCAGCATTGTCGGCCCATCCGGCGCGGGTAAGAGCACGCTGCTGCACTGCATCGGCACGTTGGATCTGCCGACCAAAGGCCGCATCAATTTGGACGGCTCTGAACTCACCACGCTGAACGAGAGCAAGCTCGCCGCGGTGCGCAACCGCGCCATCGGGTTTGTGTTCCAGTTTCATCATCTACTGCCGGAATTTACCGCGGTCGAAAACATCATGATGCCCGGGCTCATTCAGGGGCGGGCGCGCAAGGAGATGAAAGAGCGCGCCCTGTCGCTCCTGGCAGAAGTAGGGTTGGCGGATCGCGCGACGCATCGTCCCGGGGAGCTGTCGGGGGGCGAGCAACAGCGCGTCGCCGTTGCCCGCGCCCTGGTCCTTTCACCTAAGCTAATCCTCGCCGACGAGCCGACGGGGAATCTCGACACCAGCACCGGGGATTCGATCCACGAGCTGTTCTTCGACATCAACAAGAAGCACGGCACGACGATCGTAGTCGTAACCCACAACCCCGCTTTCGCGGAAAGCATGCCGCGAGTCGTGCGCATGCGAGACGGCAAGGTCGAGCAGGACGATATCAAGGACCCAACGTTCGCCGCCAATGCCAAGAGCGTTGCCTCCGCGAACGCCAAGAGCGCTGCGGCCGCCGCTGCGGAGCAGGACGAACCCGCGGGTCCCGTCGGCGCGGAATCGGAGTCCGATAGCTCGCCTGATTCGGCCGCAGACGCCCTCGACGCTGAGCAATAGCGGGGTAGAGGCTGCCTCGCAGCCTTGCGGATCCGCGGCGCTGGCACGTGCTAAGCTTGGCGCCAAGTGAAGTCTTCAAGATCGATAACCGTGGTGAGCCTGTTCGTGCTGAGCACGAGCGGCTTGTTGCTTGCGGGTGCGTGCGCAACACAAAACAACGAAGAAAATCCACCGGGCGGTAACGTCGGGGGGAACGCCGGCCAGGGCGGGACGTCTGGAGGCGGAGGCCAGGGCGCAAGCAGCGGTGCCGGTGGCGGGCTGAGTGGCTTTGGCGGGGCCCTGATCGACGGCGGTATTCCGCTAGCCGGGGTGCCGCAAACGTGCGCGGCTGCGCTCCAAGCTCAGAGCTACATCGGCTGCGAGTATTGGCCGACGGTGACGGCGAATGCTCGCTTGTACAACGGTTTCGAGTACGCGGTGGTCGTCGTGAATCCGACCGGGAGCGATGCGGACGTAACCGTTACGCGGGGCGGTTCGCAGCTCGCGTCAGCCACCCTGAAACCAGGCAAGGTCGAGATCATCAAGCTGCCATGGGTCGAGGAGTTGCGTGGTGCAGGCGACGGCTCGGTGCTGGCGGCGGGCGGGGCGTTCAAACTTGAGAGTTCGGTACCGGTGACCGTGTACCAGTTCAACCCGCTCGAATTTCGCCTCGACACCGACCCGGCGGACTGTCCCGAACTCGCCAACCAGGGCGGCTGTTTCTCGTTCTCTAACGATGCCTCGATACTGCTGCCCAAGTCAGCCCTACGCGGGAACTACTGGGTCATGAACTACCCAACGCACCACATCGGCACCGAACCCAAGGACCAGCCGCTGACTTGGACCAGTCCGCCGGGGTTCGTCACCATCACTGGGACCGAAGACGGCACGACCGTCAAGTTCACTGCGCGCGGCAACGTCCGCGCAGGCAGCGGCGTTGCTGCTCTGGCGCAGGGCATGAGCGCGACATATACGCTCGATGCTGGGGACGTGCTGATGTTGCAGAGCGCGAGTCCGCCGGACGGTCCCACGTCGGTTGCCGGTAAGCCTTGCGTTACAGAGAAGCAGGGCATGACGGACGTTACATTGTGTCCGGGTGGGCAAGCGTTCGATCTGACGGGAAGCCTGATCGAGGCGGACAAGCCGGTCAGCGTGATCGGTGGCCACGATTGTACGATGATACCGTACGGGAATTACGCGTGCGACCACGTCGAGGAGAGTTTGTTTCCCGTCGATGCGCTTGGGCAGGACCTGATCGTTACGGCTCCGCAAGCCGTTGGCGAGATCGGCGTCAACCCCGGTGCGGCTGACGGCATGATGGTGAGGATCTTGTCTGCTGGTGCTGCAAACCAGATCACGTTTGATCCCCCGGTGAATCCACCCGTCACGTTGAATGCCGGGGAGTGGATCGAGGTGGGTCCGGTCAGTCAGGACTTTCGGGTGTCGGGCACGGACAAGCTTGCCGTGTCGCAGTATCTATTGGGGCAGACCGTGAGCGGCGCATCGATCGCGATCGGTGACCCGGCGCAGTCGGTCGCGATACCCGTCGAGCAGTACCGCTTGTCGTACAGCTTCTATGCGCCGAAGAGCTACACGCAAAACTTCATCAACATCGTCGCCAAGGCCGGCGCGTTGATCACCCTCGACGGCAAGGACATCGAGGCGAGCGAGTTCCTCCCGATCGGTAACACCGGCTACATGGTCGCGCGGCGTCAGGGGACCGGACGCGCCCACGCCAGCACCGGCACCGACAACTTCGGGATCACCGTGTACGGCTATGGTTCGTACACCAGCTACATGTATCCGGGCGGACTCAATCTTGAGACTGTCACCGTCGTGCCGAAATAGCGCGTGGCGGAGGCCGAGGCCGACCGAGGTGGTGACCACGCCCAACGGGGCCACGCACCTGGGCGAACCGGCTAGCGCAGCGGCAACACGATCACCGTGTCGCTCACGTCGCACTTTAGCGCAGCGCGGTCGTCGGGTGACAGCTGCGCGGACGTGTCGTCGGACGAAATGGTCGCACGTATCGCGCGGAAGTAGGGCGCTCTGGTTTCGTCGCGCGCCACCAGCGCGACGAACGGATCGCCCGGGATGGCCTGGTCCGTGACGGTTTTCTTCGACGTGGCCCGCACCAACGTAACGTCGTCGATTTGCGCCGCGAAATGTGGCCCGCCATCGAACGGGTCGACGCGGTCCACGTAGCGAAAGCCCACCCTCCTGAGCATTTTTTCCACGCCTTTGGTTTGCTGGCCGACCTGGCCGATCACCGCGCGCGCCTCGGGTGCCAGCAAACTGGCGTTGACAGCGCCGCTTGGGAACAAGTCTTTGATGAACGTCTTGTCGCGGCTCGAAAGAAAGTCGGCCTCGGCGTAGCTCATGTCCGTAAAGTGACGCCCGAGCGCCTCCCAAAGATGGCTGGTGCCATCAGCCTCCAACGGGGGCAGCAGCTCGGCGAGCACGTAGTTCTGGAACAGCTCGCGATGAACAGCGATGTACAAGAACCTCACATAGGAGATCATCAGGCCCAGCCGCTGTGGCACGCGGCGGTATTCCGGATGGACGACTAGACCCCCGATTTCGGTGGGCCCGTCGTACGAGAAACCTAGGCGCAACAGCAGGTGGCGGAAGTGCTTGTCCACCGCCTTCGAGTATTTCTCCTCGGGTATCACGTCGAGATAGATGTACGGCGCGTCAGGTCGCCCGTGCTGTGCCACGATCATCGAGGTACCCACAGCTGCTTTCTCGACCCGGTCCCAAAGTACGAACACAAACTTGCGCTGTGCTGGTGGGATGTCCCCGCGAAAACTCTGCTCGGCATGGCTGAGCAGCGAGCGTACCGACGCGCGGTCGTCGGGCAGATTCACCGTGTTGAGGAAGCGCGCCAGCTTGAGCAGGTCGTCTTCGTCATCACGGCAGGCACCTAGGATTTCGTAGCGGGACATGGGGGATGCAACCAGGCTCCGACCATACCAGTCGCGCTGGCAATTCGTGCGTGTTCGCTCGTCGTTCTCGCCGGCGTGATGCTCAGTCGCTAGCGATCGGCCGCTTCATCATCGGCGGCCCCTTGTAAATTGGATCCCGCAGCACTACCTACACACCGTGTCTGACTCCTTTTCCCAGTTCACCGGAACCTCAAGCTACCTAACCGACCCAGCTCTGGAAGCGGCCGTCAACGCCGCCGTAGCGCTCGAGCGCCCGCTCTTGGTTAAGGGCGAACCGGGTACAGGCAAGACGCTGCTCGCACACGCCATCGCCGATGCGATGAGCTACCGGTTGATTCACTGGGCTGTTAAATCGACCACTCGCGCGCAGGACGGCCTCTACATCTACGACACGGTTCAGCGCCTCTACGACGCTCGATTCGGCGACGGTGGCGCGGAGGCCGTCAAGGACATACGCCGGTATATCAAGCATGGACCGCTCGGGGAGGCGCTCGCGAGTGACGACCGCGTGGTGCTGTTGATCGATGAGGTGGACAAGGCGGACTTAGAGTTCCCCAACGACTTGCTGCACGAACTCGACCGCATGCGATTCACGGTTTCCGAAACGAAGGACGAAATCGTAGCCAAGCACCGACCGATCGTCGTCATCACCAGCAACAACGAGAAGGAACTGCCGGATGCGTTCTTGCGGCGCTGCGTGTTCCACTTCATCGACTTTCCCGAACCCGAGCTGATGAAGCGCATCGTGGCGGTTCACCACCCGGAGCTGGATGACGCGCTGGTCGACCAGTCGATCAAGGCGTTTTACGATCTCCGTTCGGTACCGAGGGTTCGAAAACGCCCGTCGACCAGCGAGCTGATCGACTGGATCGCGGTTCTAGCGCGCGCTGGTGTCGGCGCCGAGCGCATCAAGAGCGAGTTGCCCTTTTCCGGAGTGCTGCTGAAGAAAGAGCAGGATGCCGCGGTGGTTTCCGAGGCGCGCAGCGGCCGTTCCAAGCGCTGGTAGCGCCCGTCGGGCGGTGGTTGCACTGCTGTGGGGCGTCCCCGCGTTGTGCTGTACACTCGCCGCATGCCGACGAAGGGAGCAAGTCGTCCGCGGGTCACGCTGAGCAAGCACGAAGTTGCGATGCTCAAGCAGCTGGCCGTGGCCAAAGGCGTAACCAAGACCCAGCTGCTCAAGGCGCTGATTCACGAGGCTTACGAGCGAGACATCGCCGGACTCAAAGTGGGCGCGGGCATATCCTTTGTGCCGGTCAGCAAGCCGCGTCGACGCACATCAGCGAAAGCCGCGAAACCTCGCGCTCGCTCCGGCCCGAAGTCTGCTGCCGCCAAGGCAAAGGCGGCACCGGCTAACAAGCGTATTCGCGCGACCGCAGCAGCAAGGTCCACGACGACAGCGGCTGCTAAGCCGCCCCGACCAGCGTCGCCTCCGAAGCGACGGAAGGCGAAGCCACCCCCGCTGCCTCGAAAGCGTCGCACGGCGAGTTCGGGTCGATCCACCAAGAAGGCCTCACGATGAAGCGTCATTTATTCTCAGCAGCATTGCTCTGCGCACTGGCCGTTACATCCGTGGAACGTGACGCGGAGGCGTTCTGCGGTTTCTACGTTGGAGGAGACGACGCCAAGTTGTTCAACAACGCCACCATGGTTGCGATGATGCGCGACGGCACCCGCACGGTGTTGTCGATGCAGAACAACTACCAAGGGCCGGCTTCGAAGTTTGCCATGGTCATTCCGGTGCCGGTCGTGCTGCAAAAAGACAACGTGAAGACGCTGAAGGACGAGGTTTTTTCGCGCCTTGACCAGCTGGCCGCACCACGTCTGGTCGAGTACTGGGAGCAGGATCCGTGCAGGCAGCTCGAGGCTCCCGAAGACGAAGGCGAAAGTGCGGCTATGGCGGCGGCCCCAGGTGGGGCTCGCAAGTCCAAGGGTGGGGGGTTGGGAGTGAAGATCGAGGCGCAGTTCGACGTCGGCGAGTACGAGATCGTTATCCTGAGCGCGAAGGATTCGTCGGGGCTCGAGACGTGGCTGAAGCAAAACGAATACGCGATCCCATCAGGTGCTGAGGAAGTGCTGCGACCCTACGTCAAGGACGGGATGAAGTTTTTTGTCGCTAAGATCAATCCCGAAAAGGTCGTGTTCAAGAACGGGCAAGCCAAGTTGTCACCGCTCCGTTTTCATTACGATTCAGAAAAATTCACGCTGCCCGTTCGGCTCGGCTTGCTCAATGCAAAGGACAAGCAGGACCTGATCGTGCATATCCTCGCTCCCTCGAAGCGCTACGAAGTCGCGAACTATAAGAACGTGACGATCCCGACGAATATCGAGGTCAAGGAGGAATCGAAGCCACGCTTTGGCGAACTCTACGCCGCTCTGTTCGACCAGACGCTTGAGAAGAACCCCGGGTCGGTGGTGACCGAGTACTCTTGGGATGCTGGCACTTGTGACCCCTGTCCGGTGCCGGCGCTCAACCGAGGAGAGCTCATGTCGCTCGGGCAAGACATCTTGGATTTGCCCGCTGGCCAATCGCTGACCCCCGGCAGCACGCCTGCTCCCGCCGCCTCGGCGCTCAAGCTGTCCGATAGACTGAAGCTGGGCAAGTCCAGGGTGCCGCCGCCCGCAGGAATGGCGGACAAGATCAGCGTCGCCAAGCCGCGCCGCGTGCCCGCTCTGCGCCGCCGGTTCCGGTCGTTTGTGCTCACGCGTATCCACGCCCGCTATGACAAGACGTCGCTCAAAGAGGACCTGGTGTTCCGCGAAGCGAAGCCGATCACGGGCGGCCGTGAAGTGAAGCGAAACGGTCGTCTCGAAGAGGGCTCCACACCAGCCTCGCGGAATAACTTTCAAGCGCGGTACATCATTCGGCACCCATGGAAGGGCCCGATCGAGTGCAAGAATCCGGTGCGGGGTGTGTGGGGTGGCCCTCCCAGCGGACAGAGATCCAACCCCAAGGCCGCAACCGACTTGGCGTTTGCCAAGCGTGGCGCGCTTCAGCTGGCGAAGCACGTGAACACCAGCGTGCCCGAACTCGGAATTCAGGTGACGCCGAAGCCAGAACCCAAACAGGTAGCCAAAACCGCTGCGCCGAGCACCAGGTCGGATGGGTCGGGTTGTGGCGCGTGTCGGATAGGTTCGCCCAGCGAGCCGAGCAAGTCGGTTCCTTGGGGAATGTTTGGCCTCAGTTTACTGATAGGGCGCCGACTTCGTCGGCGAGTTCGTAGATCGAATCGTGCGCCCGAGCGTCTGACCTAGCCATGAAACGACTCTTCGCCCACCACGTCCTAGCCGCGGGCGCCGCGCTCTGTATGCTCGCGCCGGCAGAAGCAAGCGCCTTTTGTGGCTTCTACGTCGGCGGTGCCGACGCCAAGCTGTTCAACAATGCGACGATGGTGGCGATGATGCGAGACGGCACGCGCACCGTGCTGTCGATGCAAAACAACTATCAGGGTCCCGCGGCCAAGTTCGCGATGGTCGTTCCCGTCCCCGTCGTCCTGCAGAAGGAAAACGTCAAGACGCTCAACAACGCCGTGTTTGATCGCCTGGACAAGCTAGCTGCACCGAGAATGGTCGAGTACTGGGAGCAAGACCCGTGTCGGCCTCGGATGCGCTTCAAGCGGAGCGGCTCGATGCCGCGTCCGGCGCCCATGGCGGCGACGCCGGGCGGCGGCAGCGGCGCGGATTTAGGGGTGAAGATCGAAGCCCAGTTCGAGGTCGGCGAGTACGACATCGTCATCCTAAGCGCTAAGGACTCAAGCGGCTTGGACACCTGGCTGAAACAGAACGACTACGCGATTCCGGACGGCGCGGAACCTGTGCTCCAGCCGTATGTAAAGCAGGGCATGAAGTTCTTCGTGGCCAAGGTCAATCCTGAGAAAGTGACGTTCAAGGCGGGGCAGGCTGAACTGTCTCCGCTGCGGTTCTACTATGATTCGGACAAGTTTGCGCTACCCGTGCGGCTCGGGCTGTTGAATGCGAAGAACAAGCAAGACCTGATCGTTCATATTTTAGCGCGTGGGAAAAGGTATGAGGTCGCCAACTACAAGAACGTAACGATACCCACCAACATCGATCTAAAGGAATCGTCAAAAGGAAGGTTCGGGGAACTGTACGCGGCGTTGTTCGACCAAACGTTGGAACGGAATCCAGGCTCGGTTGTGACGGAGTACGCTTGGGACGCCAGTACGTGTGATCCTTGCCCGGTGCCGGCGCTGCGCCCCAAAGAGCTAGCGACGCTCGGAAAGGACATCCTCGATGGTACGCCGCCGCCGGCAAAGACCGGGGCGGCCGTGCCGCTCTCCGATCGCGTCAGGAGGCCGAGTCCCAGTGGCCGGCGCCGACCGGGGGGCGGCTTCGTCCTGACTCGTCTACACGTTCGCTACGACAAGGCGTCCCTCAAAGAGGACCTGGTATTTCGCGAAGCGCCGGCCATCAGCGGCGGTCGGGAGCATCGCAAGTCTGCGGGCGGGCAGCTCGAAGAAGGTGCCCAGCCAGCATCGCGCAACAACTTCCAGGCGAGGTATATCATTAGGCATCCTTGGAAAGGACCCATCGCTTGCGACAACCCGCGTCGCGGCGTCTGGGGCGGACCACCCAGCGGCTCGACGAGTCGCCCAGCCGCGGCCACCGATCTCGCGTTTGCGCCGCGGGGTGCGATTCAGCTCGCCAAGCATGTGAATCAGTCCGTACCGGAACTGGGAATCCAGGTGTCAAAGCCGGCAGTGCCCTCGGAAGTGCCGAAGGTACCCGCTGTGAACGAACAGACTTCCGGCAGCTCCGGTCAGACCGAGCAGTCGGGGTGCGGCGCGTGCGCGGTCGGAGCGCCAGGGCGCCACCTCGCGTTCGGCGGTTGGGCGGGGCTCCTAGGGTTGGCTGCATTGTATCGACGGCGTGATCGTAGCGGCGCGTGACATCCTCTGGTTCATCCCAGTCGGGATAGGGGCCTTCATCGCGTGCGATCCGCCGCGTCCAAAGCCGCATCCGCCCGCGGCGTCCGCATCGAGCCGGCCATCGACAGGTGCAGCGCTGCCATCAGCGCTGGTTCCGCGCGAGCGCGGCGACCGGCCGCCGTCGCAGTCTCGGTTGAGCGAAGGGTCTGTGACGGGTCACGACCTCGCCCGAGTGGATGATTGCGCGCGATGTCACGCTGCGACGGCCGAGCAGTGGCGAGCGAGCAGTCATGCGTTTGCGACGTTCAACAACCCGGTCTATCGGACGAACGTCGATCATTTGCGAGCCTCGGTCGGCGCGAAACAAAGCCGCCACTGCGGAGGCTGTCACGACCCGGCGCTTCAACTCGATGGCGCCATGGACACGGCCATCCGTGCTGAAGACCCGCGTCGCGATGCAGGGGTGAGCTGTCGAATCTGCCATGGCGCCGTGGACGCCACCGCTGACGGGAATGGAAGTTACACAATCGGGTCTGAACCGCTGGTGCTGCCGGTGGCGAGCAAGCCGAATTCAACGGCCGCTCACAAGCGTGCAGTGCGGCCTGCGCCGATCAAGACGCAATCGCTGTGTCTAGGTTGCCATCGAGGGTTTCTTCCGAAACCGGAGCGGCAACTCACCGGGGTCGGTGACGTCGATCAGTGGCAGGTGTCAGCGTACGCCGGGGCCTTGTCGAGTCGAGTGGATTGGCCAGTCGAGAAGCGTTCTTGCGTCGATTGTCACATGCCGACGATTGCCGCCGAGTTGGCGGACTCGGCTGCAACTGACGGGAAGGTCAAATCCCACGAGTTTCTCGCAGGCCACACGTGGCTTGCGCAGATGCGCGGCGACGCCGACCGGCAGGCGCGGATTGCCCGCGCGCTCAAAGGTGTCGTCGACCTGCATATCGTCCGCGTCGAGGTGGACGGGCAATCCAGGTGGCTGCCGACGCGCGTCGGGCTTACTCCCGGGGACGAGGCTACGATCGACGTCGTCGTGCACAATCGCCGTGTCGGTCATCGCTTCCCAGGTGGCGTCCTAGATATTCAAGATACCCGCCTAGAGGTCGAACTCGTGGACGCGCAAGGTAAGCGCCTGGCAGGATCCGTGGGGCGTGTCGCCCACCGGTTTGAAGCGGGGCTTGCGGATAAGGATGGCGTGATCCTGCACGAGCACGAGACGGCAGACGCGGCGGCCATCGTCTACAACACGGCGATTCCTGCGCGGGATAGCCGCGTGATTCGCTACCGTTTTATCGTCCCGGACCAACGTGAACCGGTCGCCCCCATCACGATTCGAGCTCGCATCGTTCATCGGTCTCGAAGCCCGGCCATGCAGCGGGCGGCGTGCCGCGACGCGAGAAAGCGCCGCGCAGCGAAAGCGGCGTTGGACCCGTGTCCGCCCCAGCCCGAAACGACGATTGCCGACGTGCGCACGACAATCGGGGGAGCCGACGATGGGGCGCCTGATCCGCGTGTGCTGCTGGAGCACGGAGTCGGCCTGCTGCACGGGCTTCAGGAAACGCTTGAACAGGCTCGGCCAAGCCTGACAGCCGCTCGGCAGGCGATGCGCAAGCGAGGCGATGCACGCGGCGAAGCGATGGCTCTGTGGGGGCTAGCTAAACTCGCAGCCGATCACGGGCGCCCGTATGAGGCGAAACAGCTCGCGGAGGCTGGGCTAGCGCTCTTGCCGGGTCATCCAGCGCTGCTGCGGGTTGTCGGGCGTGCGATGGCGCGGGTGTGGCGGTGGCCGGAAGCGTCAAGTTGGCTGCGGCGCGCTGTCGGAACCGGGACCTCGGATCATCGGCTGCTCGGTGAGCTTGCTACGGCGCTGGGCAGCGCGGGCCGACCGGGCGGCGCGCTGAACGCTGCGATCGCCGGGCTCCGAGTTAACCCGCGATCCGAAGCCCTGTTGCGCGCGCAAGCGACGTCGCTGGCCGCGCTGGGTGCGCCAGAAGCCCAAACCGCACTCTCGGCGTACTTGCGCCACCGCGCTCCAGACGCGGCGTCGTCGATTCGTCTGGCGTGTCAAAAGCGCGATGCGCGGTGTCGATTAGAGCGCTCTCCCGTACATGTCCACGTTCTACGGTAGTCTGCAGCGTTGAATCTGCTAGCGGCGGGGATGGACCGGAGTATCCTAGGCTCGTGGCGAACTCGATTAAGTACGCTGGGCTTTTCTCACTGGGCGCGGCCTTCGCGTTCGCTTGTTCGACGGGCGGCGGCGGCAACGCGGGCTCGGGCGGTGGTCCCGTCGGCGGCGGGTCCGGAGCAGGCGGTGCGACCGGCGGTGATGGCGGCAAGGCCGGCGTGGGAGCCACGGCCGGGACCAGCTCGATCGGCGGAGCCGGCACCGGGGGCACGACCACGGGCGGCAAGGGCGGCCAAGCGGGGACGTCCACCGCGGGCACGACGAGTACCGGCGGCACCGTGCAAGACTCCGGCCTGCCGGACGTCGAGTTCACTTACGACGGTGACGTGCCCGAGCCGGACGCCTGCGCGTCGGTTACGGCAGAGGCGATTTCTCCGCCGGTCGATATCATTTGGATCATCGATCAGTCCTGTTCGATGAACGCCGAGATCACTCAGGTCCGCAGCAACATCAACAACAATTTCGCTACGATCATCGGCGGCAGCGGCCTCGACTACCGAGTGATCATGTTTGCGGGCTCGACCGGCCAGTATCCGGTGTGCGTCAACGCGCCCCTCGGAGGCAGCAGTTGCGGGGCTGACAACCCGCCCAGGTTCTTTCACGTGAACCAGCACGTCGAGCGTCGGGATTCGCTATCTCTGTTTCAGAGCAGGTACACGGCTCAAGTACTGCCGCATCTTCGACAAGCCGCGCTGAAGGTCTTCGTCGAAGTGACCGACGACAGGTCGCAGGTGAGTTCGTCTGCCTTCCAGACGTGGCTCACGTCCGCCACGGCGAGCGGCCTGCTTGGGACCCAGGCGCAGCCAAACTACATCTTCCACTCGATCGTCGGAGTCAACACGCCGCTGCCCCCCACCGCTGCCGTGACCAATTCGAAGTGTTCAAGCGCCGTGAATACGGGACCACAGTATCAGGAGCTGAGCATCGCGAGCGGAGGCTTGCGGCATCCGGTGTGCGACAGCAACTACTCAACCGTCTTCACAAACATCGCGAACAACGTGATTCAGGCGGTTGCGTGCGAGCTGATTATCCCGACTGTCATGGGCGGCGTGATCGACTACAACGCGGTTAAGGTCAAGTACACGCCGATGGGCACAGGAACGCCAGTGTTCTATAACCAAGTAGCCAACCAGGCCGCATGCGCTGGCGGCGACGGTTACTACTACGACAATCCCGCGGCGCCGACGCGCGTGCTGTTGTGCCCCAACAGCTGCAGCACCGTGCAGGCGGATCAGGCCGGCAAGCTTGAGCTGGAACTCGGGTGTCTACAGTCGTAGCTGCCGTCTACAGTCGGTAGCCACAGCCGACAGTCGTTGCCGCCAGGCGTCCCGCTCCGCGCCGCGACAAGACCGCGCGAGACAGCCCGCTACTTCTGCATCCCGAGCAGCCGCAGCAGCGAGTTGCGGAAGTCCGCCGAACCCTGAAGTGTCTGACGAACCCAGGCCTTTCGCTTCTTTGACTTGTATTCGATCGTCACGCTCACGCTTACCCGCACGATGCCACTGCGGATGAAGAGCTTCGCTGCGTTGGTGTCGAACTTGTCGTTAGCAGCCTTGACGCGTTCCAGCAGCGACGACGTTCCGTCGCCGGCCTTGAAGCGCCCGTCGACATCCAAGTTGTCCGTCAGGTCGGGCGTTTTGCTGAGTCCGGTCTTAAAAACAGCGGTCGCTTCGGTTGCGTTGAGCGACCCGCTGGAATCGCTATCGCCGAACAAGAGCACGTCTTCGGTGTCGCCGTCATTGTTGAGGTCGAACTGCAAAAACCGCTCGGACAGCCGGTAGCTAAACACCGGCACGGCCTTGGCCGCGTCGTCGTCGGTTTCGTCCAGGGGTAACGCAATGCCGGTCGCCAGGGTGGACGACTGAGTCTTGGCCTTGGGGACGCCGTCAACCAATTCAGTCCCGTACACGAACCTGAGCATCGCGAAGTCGTCGGTCGCTTTGGATGCCGCCGACGCAGTCGACTTCCGATCCGTGGCGTCGACGGTGCCGCTGCCGTCGCTATCGAGAGTGTAGCGAACCAGTTCGGTCTTCCGCGTCAGGTGCCTTGCGAGCTTGTTGACTTGCTTGTCGCTCAGTTTTGCGAGTCGGTCGAAGTAGTCCTGTTGACTGGCCGTTGGTTTGACTTTGCCCCAGCGTTTGGTTCGTAAGGAGACACCGATGAACGGTTCCACGATCGATACGGTCGAGGCGCCTGTTTTCCAAGTGGAGGTCGTGCTCGCGGGCGCGTACAGGGAGCCCTCATCCGTGTAGAAGGCGTTCTGAAACGGAGTTGCCTCGACGAAGACCCGGTAGCTGTGGGGTGACTTAGCAGCGGCTTTCTTGGTGAGTTTGAGGCCGGCATTGTCGGCGCCCTTGGCGAACTGTTTTAGGAAGCTCCGAGCCTGCTTCTTGGTTCCCTTGGCCGCTGAACCCGTCGTGCCGAGTAGCGTCGCAGCGAGCGTAGCGGCGCCAAGCGTATGCGCGATACGAGACATGGTGGCGAGCATGCCACGATCGTGGCGGCCTGCACGTGGAAACGAGCGAAGCTACGCGGTGCGGACGGTTGGCAGCGCGTTCAAAGAGTGCACGAGCGCTTCTGCTACCGGGACGGCTTCGGGGACGGCGATGTCCTGCGCCGCTTGTCCCAAGGCCGCGGCGATGGCGGGCGCGCGGCCCGTGCGCTCGAGTGTTCTCAGAGCCAACGTGTGCCCAGCGTCCAGGCGGATCAAGCTGAGCGCGGCGCCGGTCCAGCCAAACGCGGGTTCAGCTCGGTCCGCGCTCGCGAGGTCCGTCAACGGCGTTGCTCGTAACAACAAGTTCAGAGTGCGCAGCCAAGCGTCGTTGAAATCGGTGTCGGCCGCCATGTGCTGCAGGCGAACACGCTCTTCGTTCGTCGTGACTCGGCGTAACCCGCGCCAGTAGAGTAGCCGTTTTGGTGGCTCGCAGCCTCGAAATGTCTCGCTTCCTGTCCACCAAGCGACGCGGGTGTCGATGCGTTCGGGGGCCATCAGCCGGGCGAAGGTCGCGTGTCGCGCCAGCGCTTCACCGATCGTCGCTGGCGCCGAAGCGCGAGCGATCAGCGCGCGCGCCATGGAGAGCAAGGTGTCCGGTCGGCTGCTGCCGAACGTGCCGGTCAGCGTTGCGTTCGTAGCTTGTAGCAAGTCGTTGAACGCGAACAGCAGCAGCCACTCGTCCCGCGACAGCGCAGGCAGCGTATCGATCGCGCACAGCTTTCGCGCCTCGGTCTCGCGCGCTATCTGCACGTCGACCCAAGCTACGGAAGACGAAACCGTGCCGGACACCGCCTCCACAGCCAGCGCTTCGCCAACGGGTTCAAGAGGCCGCACCTCACCGCCAATCAGCAGCGGCCGCACAACGTTGTCGAGCAGCTCGTCGAGCAGGCCAGCGGCCTCGGTCATTCGACCGGTTCCGCGCGCCGCATCGGTCGTAGGCCGAGCGGGTCCAACCACACCACGGGCGTCGACGTGGCTAACGCCTCAGCTAGATCGCTGCCCGACACCGGTGCCCACTGTTCGCCGGCCAACAACACGTCCTCTAGCGGGGCAAAGCAGCTTTCCTCGACCGCGACTGCGCTCGCGTCCGGCATGAAGAACACCAGTTGGCCCTGCGGCTGTCCCAGCGCGCGGTAGAGCACATCACTGTTGACAGCGGGCAGGAGCGTCGTGCCGCTCGGAATGAAGATCGAGCTGTGAATGCGCTGAAAGAATCGCCCGACCGGTACGGCATCGATGCCGCCCTCGCGCAACACGAAGGCGCCCATCGGAGTGACGGCGACCTTGGTGGTGGCGATCGCACTCGGACCCAGAGCGTAGGCGAGCCGCCGAAACAGTTCGAGGTCTTCGTTGGCGACGAGCGTCGCCTCGACGGCGCTGGAGGCCGCCAGCGTGGGCGCCAGACGCACCGCGATCTGGATAGGTTTCGGTTGAATGGGCTTGGCTGGGCGCGGCTCGGTCGTGTCGGCGCCCAGACTGACTTTGGTGAGCGCCCTCACGTCTCCTAGTGCTGGTAGCGGATCGATTACGAGAGGCTCGCCGCCAGCGCCGCAGAACAGCACGAGCTTCTTGCTATCGAATACCGGGCAAGCCTTCAGCGCGATCGGATGCCTGAAGCCGACCTCGACGGCGGCGCCCGGCGTTTCAGGAAGGAAAGTTCGGACGCCGGGCGTGTCCCGAAAGAGTGCAAGCATCCTGTTCGGCAGCTCGGGTACCTCAAAGAGATAACGTTTGATCGGAGCGTCGTCGAAACTGCTCTCCGGGGGCCACTCACAAAGCGCGACTTTCGCCTGGACATGAGATCGCACTAGGTACGACAAGATCGAGCCTCCGATGCCTTCTTCGGCGAGCAAGAAGCGTGGTCCGGTCTCCGACGCGCGAGATGGGTCGGCGTACGGCATCATCCTGAGCAGCAGCGAGCTGAGCTTGATCTCGCGCTCGATCTCGTAAACCTGAGAGAACGTGTTGTGGTACAGCGCTAGCGCCGCATCTGTTGCGGTGATCTCCGGTGCGTCGTAGCCGAACGGAGCCGCCGCGTCGCGGTACTGGACGAAGTGCCGGGACGAGCCCGTGAGCGCGAACCCGCCGGCCAGACGCGCGACCTCGGCAATGCGATCCATTCGGTCGCTCGAACCCGCATCGAAGCTAAGAGATAGCTCGCTGGTTCCGAGCTTCGACTTCAGCACGTCGATGCGCAGTGATGCGATCAGCGGGCCCAGTGCGTTCGTTTCGGTGTAGAGCGCGAGGAACGCGACGAGTCGGTCGATCGATGGCACGAGCACAAGCCCGCGTGCGCCCAACGCGACACCCCGGGCATCTAAGCCGATGCCGGGGACCCGAAGCCGGGTTTGGTGCACTGCGACGCGTTCGAGCATCCGTCAGACCATAGCGCCCTTGGCGACGCTACCCAACACCTGTGCCGAGCAGTTCCGACACCGAGCTGGGCAGTAGACCGAGCCCGTCGGCGGCGGCTACAAAAGCTGAGTTATCCGCGAGCTCGGTGAGGAACTGCCGCGCGTAAGGCGTTCTGGCCAGGCCTTTGAGTCGACGCAGCAGACGCGGCATCCCACGCTCGATAGCAGACGCCGCACCCGCCGCGTCACCTGCATCGCGACAGGTCCGGTAGAGGGCGATGTATACGGTCGTTTCGTTGAGCAGGCTGCTATCAACGTCTGTCAGCAAATCAGCCGCCTCTTTGGCGAGGGCGGTGGCCGCATCCAGATCACCGGCACGGCGTTGGGCTTCAGCGTAGACGCCCAGGGCAACCGGAAGCACGTCTCGGTTGCCGCTGTTCCTGTAGCCGTCCGAGGCGAGCTTGAGCAGCGCGAGCGCAGCGTCGGCGCGGTCGGCGGAGCCGCCGCGGAGCAGTTCCCAGCCTCGGTAGAACAGCGCACCGAGGTTCGACCGGTCCTGTGATGTCCAGTAGCCGCTCGCCTCGGCGTCCGCTTTGGATCGAACATCGCTGAGTACGGCGTCCAAGCGCGCGTCAGACCCGAAGCTGGACGCCCATCCCAGCAGATTCATCTTCACGTGGCGGATCGCACCGTCGCTGCCGATCGCCTGAGCGAGTTCGATGCCGGCATCGAGCGACGCGCGGGCTTCGTCCCGGGCGCCGATCGTCGTCAACGCGAACCCGAGATTCGCGCGCAGCATGGCTTCTCGCTCCTTGAGTCCGGCGAGCCGAGCCGCTTCGGCGGCACTGCGTCGCGCGTCGAGCGCTGAGTTGAGCGCGCCGTGAGTTTGCCGCACGATCGCGAGCGTCTGCCATCCGTCGACCGCGGCAGCCTCGACACCGTGCTGCTTCGACAATTCCAGCAACCGTTCGGCGACGGCTTCGGCTTCGTCGAACTTGCCGGCGAACGCCAGACGTGTGGCCAGCACGGCGCCGGTCTGCGCCTCTTCGTCGCGGATGTCCAACGTTGCGGCTGCGTCCCGGATTGCGGTGAGCTCGTCGATGGTGTCGTAGGTGCCACCGCGCTCGGCGGCATATCGCGCCCGTGCGCCCCGCGCCCGAAGCGCGCTGACATCGTCGAAGACGTTCTCCTCGAGCGCGGCGATGGCCGACTCACGGTCGCTGGCTCGGGGGTCGAGGCGACTCCACGCTTCGTCGAGGCACTGGGCCCTTCGGAACCCGGATGGTTTGTCTTCCGCGAACGCTAGCGACTTTTCGGCAAGATTCAGTGCGTCCATGAGCGCGTTCGTCGACAACGCGCGCCACGCTGCGGTTTCCCAGTGCGCGGCGGCTAGGTCGGCGCGGTCCGCGAGTTCGAAGTGTCCGGCGACCGTCGCAGCGTCCTCCCCGGCCTGGGCTAGCCAGTCACCGGCTAGTCTATGCAGTTGCTCCCGCTGTGATGTTCCAAGCGACGCATAGGTGACGTCGCGAAACAGCGCATGCTTGAAGACCCACTCGCGGGTGGCGCCAAAGCGCGACGTCTGTTGCTCGACGAGGATTTCGGCGGCCGCGAGCTCCTTCATGACCGGTTCGGCCGGCGAGATTCCGAGGGCGTCGAGCGCGTCGTCCCAGACCGTCAGGCCAAGCACGCTCAGCCGGCCGATAGCGTCCCGGGTTTCCTCGTCCAGGGAGTCGAGGCTCGCCTGGATCGCCGCCTCGATCGTCGGCGCGCTCGAAGCGTCGCCGCCGGCGCCCGTGAGGCGTGCGAGCTCCTCTGCGAACAGCGGGAGTCCGCCCGACTGCGTGGCGATGCGTTCCAGCACGGCATCGGACACGTCTTCGCCGAGCATGGCGCGTGCGATCGCGAGCGTTGCGCGCGCACTGATCGGTCGTAGCTCAAGGCGGGTGTGGTCTTTTCCGGCGAACGTCTGATCGTGTTCGGTCCAGAAGCTCGGCCGCATCAGCGCGAGCACGAACAGAGCCGTGCCGTCGAGCCGACCGAGCATGTGTTCGAGCCAGCCGATGCTCTCGGGGTCCGCCCACTGCATGTCGTCGGCGACGATCACGGTTGGCGAGGCTCCGACGCTCAGCTTGACCAGCTCGGTCATCGACAGCCACAGCGCGTCACGCACGCTGCGTGGGTCGACGCCCTCGGGCAGCGGTTGGTTGGCGAGGAGCGCCGCGAGCGCGGGACGATGGGCAGCATCGACCTGGCGGTCACCCAGGTGCGCGCTGATGGCAGCGTCAGCCTCTTCCAGGCTAACGCCCTTCGACAGTCCGACCACGGCTCGGAGCAATCCGGCAGCCGCGCCGAGGGCCTGCGCGCGACCGTACGCCTCGCTGCGCTGAAGGATGACTTCGATTTCAGCTCCGCTCGTGATCCGGGCGAGGAACTCCCGTCGCAACCGCGACTTACCGATACCCGGCGATCCGGTGACGGTCACAATGGCCGGCCGGTCGTCTCGCCTGCAGCGTTCGAAGGCCGATAACATCTGGCGCAGCTCGGCGTCGCGGCCAACAAAGGGTGCCCCACCGACTCGTTCGCGTCCCGCTCGGGTCGCTTCGCCGACCACGGCGGAGCCGTCATCTCGGCTTAGGAATTCGTAGCGGCCGCGGCCTAGCTCTGCGGTGGTCGTGTCGGCAAGCACCATGCCCGGCGACGCTTCGCGAGCGAGCGACGACGCGCGGTCTACGACCTCGCCGACCGGACGCAGCTCACCATCTTTGACCTGCGCGACTTGAGCCCGGCCGCTGGCAACGCCCACCTGCGCTGCTGCGCGCGCCAGACGACGCCCTAGATCCAAGGCAGCGCTCGCCTCCGTCCCCGAAGCGCGCCGCGCGCCGAGGTGGGCGACCAACGTGTCTTTGCCGAGGGGAACGGCGACGGCGCCCCGGTCGGAAAGGTGTTTCAAAGCGCGCTGGCGAAGCGAGTTTTTTGTGAAGCCGATGGCCACGATCGTCGTCACGAGACGTGACGCGCTGGAGCCCAGGCGCGCTGACATCGGCGCGTCGAGCGACGCGGGCGCAACCGACAAGCGGTCGGCGTCGCTGAGGACGGCTCGCAGCGCAGTCGCGACCTCGTCCGCGGACTGAGGTCGGCGGTCGGCGTCGGTCTCGAGCATGTCGCTGACCAGCTCGCTCAAAGCGTTTGGGATTTCGGGTTTGAGATCGCGCAACTGGGGCGGGGGAGTGGTGACGAGTCGGGCTAGCGTTGCGATCGCGCTGGTGCCGACGTGCGGTGGCCTCCCCGCCACCAACTCGAACAGCAGCGCACCCAGTGCGTAGATGTCGCTGCGTGAGTCGATCGTTCCGTCCGTGCGCGCTTGTTCGGGCGCCATATACGCGGGCGTTCCCACGACGTCGCCTACGCGAGTCACTTTGGCGACGTTCGCGAAGGACGCTTGTGACTGGTCGGCGCGAGCGACGCCGAAATCCACCAGCTTTGGCATACACGGCTCACCGGGTGGCGCGTCGAGGCTGCCGCATAGATAGATGTTGCCGGGCTTGATGTCGCGATGCACGACCCCGTGTCGGTGTGCGCATGCGAGCGCTTCAGCGACCAACTGCGTCAGGTGAATGGCTTCGGTCAAGGTCAGCGGGCTGCGGCGCTGGCGTGCCTCCAGGTCCTCGCCATCGAGCCACTCCATCGCGACCCACGGCTGCCCGGTATGTTCGGAAACGCCGTGGGCGACGATGCGCACGATCCCCGGGTGGTCCAGCCCTGTGAGTACCTGCCCTTCGCGCTTCAGACGCGCTTCTTCTGCCGGAGCGACGCCTACGTCGGCCGCGATGACCTTGAGCGCGACGTTGCACTGCGTCTGAACGTCAAAGGCTCGATAGATCACGCCAACTGCGCCGCGACCGACCTCGCGCTCGATGCGAAATCTCCCGCCTAGCAGATGTTCGTCTTGTGACCCCACGCGCCGGCAAGCCTACTTCAGATTCGCGTCTGAAGTCGCGCTCTTGCGTTATCGTCGCCGCGGTCTGCGACGGGGCCGCCGCTGTCCCACGCTGGGGGGCGCTGGCGTTGCCGTAGACCCGTCCTCGAGCACGGGGCGAAAGCCGATCGACGCGAGGCTGGCGGCCGTGATGACCTGGCCCGCTTCCTGTTGTGCAGCCCGCGTTAACACGTCTTTCAGTTCGGCGTCGTTGCCTGGCCAATGGTGCTCCTGGAGTAGATGCAGCGCGTGGGCGTCCAGTCCGAGCGCGGCGCCGCGATGTCGGACTCCCAGCCGTGCCAAGACGTCGATCGCTAGTGCGCGCAGATCCTCAGCGCGCTGGGCGAGGGCGGGTAGGCGTACGCACTCTGTGCCGAGCCACGCAGCGAGTCGTGGGTGGAGGCCGCTGACGTGCTCGGGCGCTTCGGGAAGATTCGCAACGAGTGCTGGGCCGCGCGTTCCGGTTGGCTCGTCGACGGCCTGTCGACCGAGCGAACGGACGATTTGTTCCTGCACCTCAAGCGGTAGCCCGATGGTTTCAAGTAGCAATAGTGTGCCGCCGTCCGCCATTGTCAGCGGAGATCGCCCCGGATCAGCCCAGCGCTCGACATCGTGCTCGGCCATATTCGCGCAGTCGACTAGGACCAGACGGCCGCCGTCGCGAGGCCCTGCCAGATGATGCAGAGCCCCCCATGGCGCGGGGTTGACCCCATACGGCGCCACCAACGTGAGCGCGCCTCCCATGCGGCCCATGCGCTCGATGCTCTCGCGGCAAAGTCGTGCGGCGGGGCTGTAGCAGCTCACGGAGACCGGACGCGCGACGAGTTCAGCATAGGCGCGGTTGTTACCGCTCTCCGCTAGCACTAGATGCTCAAGGCGGAGCCGCTCGTCATCGACTGCGGCGGCCTTGGCGAGCGCCTCGATCTCTCGTTCTCTTGACCGCGCTAGCGCTGACGACACGGACAACAGCGCGCTGATGCGGTCGGTGAGCATGCGAGCTGCACGCGCCTCCTCGAGACTCATGGCAGAATCGCGATTACCGCGAGGTAATGATAGAAATCCAAGAGGCCCGTCGTCGTCTTGAACGATGGTCGCCGAAAATGCCTGTTTGTTCTCAAACCATGCCAGCAGCGGCCTTAAGTCCGGTCGCCGCACTTCCAGAGCCTTCAGCGTGTCCGCGCGCAATGTTCGCTCCGGTTCGCCGCTTGCGAGCTCGTAAAGCCGGGGCGGTGCTTCGGCATCTTTGATGTGAAGATACGATGCGATATCGACGCTCAGCACTTGCGGTGGTGACACTCTCCAAAGCTCGGGGCGTGCACCGCCTTTGTCAGATGTCTCTGCAAGTGCCTCTAGCGCGGCGCGCAGAGCCGCATCGGGTTCCGGTTGCAGGGCGCTCTGGCTAGCGGCGTGAATCGCGTCGAGCCAACGTGACTGCTCAGGGCCGAGAGGCTTCGCAACAGCGCGCGCAACCAGGCCGACGCCGATCGCTACGATGGAAGCGCCGAGAGCGACGGTGCTGGCGTACGCCGGTGCGAGTTTTGCGACGACGCCGGCAAATAGCGTCGTCGGTACTCCCAGTACCAGGACCGCGATCGTGCCCCGCAGCACCGTCGACACGCGCGTCGGTTCTGCGGTCGTCGTCGCCCAGCCGATCGCGAGCCCAGCGATGATCACCGCGGTGGGAAGGATGCGATCGGGAGCGGCAACGTCCGCGGCTGCAGCCGGCACGGCAACCGCGAAGGCCGTGACCGCCAGAGCCATCGAGCCCGCGGCGCGATCTCCGACCCCGAGCTCGAACCGCCGCGTCGCTCGCAAGCGCCATGTAGCGGCGATCATGACGAGCAGGTTGCCGACACCAGCGGTGGTGGTGGCGTAGTCGACCGCGAGCGGGTCGAGCAACACCGTCGTCGGCGGCAGCACAGCTCGGGTAGCGGGCAGGGCGACGGCGATACCCCACAACAGCCCGGCGAAGGCGGCGGCGTCCAAGGACCGCGCGGTCTTCGGCGGACGTAACAAGCCACCCAGCGGCGCGATCCGCGCCAAGCCGATCAGCGCTGAGACTCCGACGATGCCGGTGCCGAGGTTCGCCGCGGCGTCGAACCCGGGGCGGCCGGCTGGCGCGCTCCTCGCGGCCAGAAACAGACCCGCTCCGAACAGCGCGGCTGCGAGTGCCTGGCGGGCCGTTTCGTCGGTTTGGTCCTCACCGCGTGGGGCGCGTAAGCGGCGCCACGCGGCCCAAACGGTGGTGGGCACGAGGATCAGCGTCATCCACGGCAGGACGCTCCCGGGCGCGGCGCCGAGCGCCGCGAACGAGGTATAGATGAGGACGCCTAGGGGCAGCCACGTGCTGGTCAGGCGCGTGTTCACGGTGGGCAACTGTACTCAAACGGCGGCAAACTGCCCGGTTTCTGACGCTATGGCGCGGATTTGGCGTATTTGGCCTCGGGTCCCGCCGGGGCGAACCACTGGAGCGCTAAGAGCGGCTGATCGCCTTTTGGCTGGAACGAGGCCGTCGCGTCTTTGGGGATCGCCATGATCTGGCCTGACGCTACGGCCGCTGGCTTGCCGGCAACCGTTGCGGTGCCGCTGCCGAG
>JAUIKB010000537.1 GCA_030430975.1 Polyangia bacterium | reverse complement strand
TGTACATCTTTCATTTTGGTGAGGTCTTGGCCTAACCAAACCACTTCGCCATCGGTCGCTTCAACAAGTCCAATGATGGCACGTGCTAAGGTCGATTTACCACAACCTGACTCACCTACTACGCCAAGCGTTTCCCCTTCGTAGATGTAGCGCTTGGTGCCGATGGTTCGCGAGTCGATCATCAATAGCTTCCAGTCCATCGAGAAAAAACTCGAGGAACAAGAGACCAAGCTCCGAAGCTTCTCGACGTCCTGAAATGCCGCCCGGCGAACAGCCGGGCGTCTGCATCTCATTTCCAATAGCTAGCGCAGCGGAAACGCGGCATTCCATCCGGTTGCCACCGCGAGCCGCGCGACAGCCATATTGTAGTCGAAGGTCGCGCTCATCCTGGCGAACTTCTTCAGCGCGTACTCTTTGGCAGGATCCACGATGTCCTCATCGTCCATCGTTCCGATATCGATGCCCTGCTGCACCTTGATCAGCCACTGCTTTGCGTAGCGCGCCGCACGCGTGAACGCGTTCAAGCGGCGTTTGGCGTCGATGGCATCGGCGTACGCCTTCTCGACTTCGACGGCGATGCCCCCCAATGCGAACTGCTCCGTCGCTCGCATCTCCTCAAGCTGCGAGCGAGCCTGCGCGTGGCGCGCGATCTGCGGGAGGAAGTCGAGCGACCACCGCAAGGTGATGGCTGCACCGTACTGCAGGAAGTTACCGCCATCGTTCGAATACGGGTTCACTTGATCGGTCACCTCTGGCGCGCGCGCCCAACGGCCCGTGAAGCCCAGGCCAACATCGGGAAAGAACTTGGCACGCTGCAGCGCCAGCTGGGCGCGACGCGCCGCCACACCGGCTCGGGCCATGTTGACCTCCGGACGATGCAGGCGGGCGGCGCTGAGATAGCGCGCGAGCGGAGCGATCGGATGAGACGTGCGTTGAATCGGCAAGTCAGGAATATCGAAGCTCGCGTTCTTGACTCCCACCAAGAATTTCAACCCGCTGAGCGCGACCGTCGCTTGCTTCGCCGCCTGACTTTCGCGAGCGTCCAACTCAGCCCGATTCATCTTCATTTTGAGCAGCTCGATCTCGTCGCCATCGCCGTCCTCGACCTTCTCCTCGAGACTAGCGAGGTGTTTGTCGATCTGACTGGCCGCCTTCTTGACCAGGATCACGGAGTCGCGCGCTAGCTGCAGGCCGTAATACGCCTCGTACACCAGCAGCTTCACGTCGTTCTGCTGCTTCTTGAGCTCATGGGATTTTACGCGGACCTGTGCCGCTGCGGCATCCCGGAGGCCGGTGATCTTACCGAACGTCCACAGTGGGATCACGCCCTGGAAGCTGACCTGCCAGGCCAGAGCCATGCTTGACGTCAGGGCGACGTCGGTGTTCGGACTATAGACAGTCGTTCCACGCACCGTCGGAGCCACGCCGACGCCGCCTTGCGCGCTGAACTGGCTGTACGGTGCGTAACGCGCCTCTTGGAGCTGCGCTTTGACTCGCTTTAGCTGGGCCTTCGAGGCGTGGACCTTAGGATAGTTCCTGGCGGCCAGTTCCAAGCAGCGCTTCAACGAGTACTTCCGGCGTTTGCGAATGGGTTGCACGAGCGCCGACTTGCCCCCGACACGCCGCGTGATCTTCTCGCCCGGTGAATCGGCCTGCGCGTGTTGCGTCGCAAGCGCGGCGGCTCCGACCGCAACTAGCGCTGGCCACCTCCGCCAAAAAGGAGTCATTTCGACTTGGAACCGATACCCACGCGTCTTGCGGCCCGGCGCAGATTAGATCGATCGAGGCCTGCGTGTTTTGCAGCGCGCGTCCAATTGAAGTCACTTCGCTGCAGTACCGACTTGAAGTAACAGCGTTCGAACGTCGCCATCGCAAGCAACTTTGCATCGCGGTAATTAAGGTTCATGAGTGACGGCGGAAATACAACTGCCGAACCCGCGCCGGGAGTACCGTTACGCCGACCGCGCCAAGCATGCTCCGCGGCGGCAGCAATACCAACGACGAGCGACTCGTCGGCGGTATCGGTCCGAAGCACGATTTGGTCCGCTCCTGCGACCAAGCACGCATGCAGCGCGTCAACGCCAGTGGCGACGGCAACGAGTTCGACCAACGGAAACCTCTCACGGGCGCGCGTCACGAGCAGTTCGGCGCGTCGGCTAGTGGTGTCACAGTCGAGCACGAGTACGTCCAGAGGGGCGCTGCCGACGAGGTCTTCAACCGTCGCCAGCGACGTCACGCTTACCCCGCGAGCGGATAGAGCGTCTGAGAGAAAGCTCCGCCACTGCGTCTGGCGCATGACGACCGCGACGTGAGGCGGTTGGACCTTCGCTAGGCCGGTCCCCGTAGCGACGGGTTTTCGCTCAGATGCAGTGCTCACTTAGACTCCGGCCGGTGCGGGGGCGCAGTGTCGCCTCCCGTCACCGGCGTGTAGAGATACCCTTGTTGCTGAAAAACACAAACCCGATTGCCGCCATCGCGTTTTGCCTGGTGCAAAGCCGTGTCCGCCGCCTTGAGAAGCGCGTCCTTGGTGCGAACGTCACGAGACGGAAACAGCGCAACGCCCAGCGATAATGTCGTCCGAATTGCCTTGCCGCCAGAAGCAAATGTCAGCGACTCGACCTCCCTCCAAATCCGCTCGGCGACCGTAACCGATCCGGCAAAGTGGGTGCTCGGCAGCGCAACCAGGAACTCTTCACCGCCGAAACGCGCGACCACGTCGACTTCTCGGACCGTCGTCTTGATAACGTCCGCCACCGCGCGTATTACCTGGTCGCCCAGTTCGCGCCCGCCAGCCTGATTCATCACGTCGAGGCGATCGATGTCTGCAACGACGCAAGCCAGCGGTTCGTGATAGCGCTCGGCTCGCTTGAACTCCTCGGCGAGTCGAGTGTGTAGGTAGCGATAGTTGTACAGGCCCGTGAGTTCATCGTGAACGCTCAGCCGTGCCAGCCGCGCCTTGGCCTCCACCACATGGTCATGAAGCTGCTTGATTCTGAGCATCGCTTCGACGCGCGCGATCAGCTCTTCTTGCTCGAAGGGTTTGCTGACGTAGTCGTCCGCGCCGATCTTCAGTCCCTCGACCCGGCTGGCCGTATCGGTCTTAACCGTCACCAAGAGCACCGGAAGAAAACCATCGCTGGTCATGCCCTTGAGCAGACGACACGCTTCGAGCCCGGTAAGCCGCGGCATCATGATGTCGAGCAATACGAGGTCGATGCCTCCCCTTCCAACGCGATCCACGGCGGCCTGACCATCATTCACAGTTTCCACTGTGAAACCGCAGTCGCTCAGAATACTCGCCAGCATGTCACGCGTAATGCGATCGTCGTCCGCAACAAGCAGCTTCGCCCCGGACAATTCCGGTGAGATCGAGTACGGTTTCGAGGCGCTCGATTCGTTGCTGCTGTCACCGACCGTCACGGGGTCGCAGGGTACTGCAACCAAGAGACGACGGCCACGTCCGCCTCAGGATTGCTGGCAGTCTAGTTGGGCAACAGATCGACGCTAAGCCGAACGTTGAATCCGTCACGGTCGCGCCTGGCGTCGGCACCTGCCGCAACGGCCAAACATCCGCAAGGATGTCGATAAGCGCCTCCCAAGAAGCCCGACAACCACACGCCCGTCGCAAGATCGCGACGTACACCAGCGCGCGTCGCCAGTTGCCGCCCGATCGGCAAGCCGAGCGCGGCACTGCCCGTCATGCCAGATTCAGACATTACGTTCGTGAAGAGCGTGTCGATACCGGGTTCACCGGTGAGAAGCGCAATTTTCGCATCCTGGCGTTGGTGTTCCAAGGAGAGCGCGCCGTACAGCTGTGTTACTGCACCGAGTCGCAGCGCATGAGCCCCCGCGGCGCCTCCGTCCGGTGCAACGAGCGTCAACGAGCGCAGGGCGATGTACTTACCGCTGGCGTTGCCGAGAATCCGCGCAGCAGCGACCGCGCTGGAGTCGTCAGCGAGCGCCGCCACGTCGGTGTCAAGAGCGAGCGCCTCGCGACTCGCGTAGTCTCCGAGCGTGTTGTTGAAACCGAAGGTCCCACGCACCAGGCTGTGACCCAAGCGATCGCCGAACGCTGGGGCCGCTAAGGCGCTCTTGGCACTCGTGAGCATTCCGAGCGACGCGCCTGGCGTTACGCGATGCTGAATGGCTCCAAAACTGCGCGCTAACGGTGCTTCGGCCGTCACGCGAGCGCCTGCTGTGACCGCCCCGACTCGCGCAACGCCGGAAGCCAGCGCTGCCCGCTCCCAGACGCCGGCCTTGATCAGCAGCGGGCCCCCAACGAGCCGCGAGCGCAGTTCTGACCGCTGATCGACGGTTGTCGTCGCGGGCGCGGCAGCGCTGGCTCCGATCGCCGACAACGTGCCGCCCGTCACCGCCAGGCTCACGTTCGTCGCCCTAGATAGCCTGGCGGAATAGCCGAAGTGCGCACCTGGACCGGCCGCATCCCATCGATCGAACGCCCCGCCGCGACGAGTCGTACCGTCCACGCGGACTCCAAGCGTCCAATCGCCCATGGCCGCTGCCGACGCAATGCCGAAGCGATCCTGTCGTCGCCAAACCGTGTCGTCATCCACGGCAGCTTGAAAGAGTCTCTCCCCGCGCACAACGTCCGCACGCCACGCGAGCCAGTGCTGCTTGAGCCCGTGAAAACCCCGCGCATCCAGTTGCCCTAGCGATGTGTCGAGGCGGTCGTGTCGCACACGGGTCACTGTTTGAGACGTCGTTGCCTCGACGGAGGCGTCCCAACCTCCGCGCAAGTACCCAGCCGCGCGCAGGTCCACGGCGTCTCCATCCCCACCGGTTGGTAGGTGCACTCCGCTGCCCGCGATCAGCCCGTCGCGACCACGCCACTCCACCCGAGGCGGAAGCAGCGCCACCCGATTAGGAGCACGGAGCCACAACACCGGGAGCCAAAACACCGGCACGCTACCCAACCGGAGAGTCGGATTGCGAATCAAGAG
>JAUIKB010000536.1 GCA_030430975.1 Polyangia bacterium | reverse complement strand
GCGCCCGCCACGACGTTCGCCCACTTGGATGCGACCACGGTGTTGTCTCGTGCGATTTCGGAGATGGGTATTTACCCAGCGGTCGACCCGCTCGACTCGTCTTCGACGATGCTCGATCCGAACATCGTCGGTGAAGAGCATTACGCGGTCGCGCGCGGCGTGCAGGAAACCCTGCAGAAGTACAAGGACCTGCAGGACATCATCGCGATTCTCGGCATGGACGAGCTCAGCGAAGACGACAAGATGCTCGTCGAGCGGGCGCGCAAGATTCAGAAGTACCTGTCCCAGCCGTTCTTCGTCGCTCAGCAGTTCACCGGCCTCGAAGGCAAGTACGTTCCACTCAAGGACACGATCGCTGCGTTCCAAGAGATCCTCGACGGCAATCTAGACGACCTGCCCGAGCAGGCGTTCTACCTCAAGGGCGACATCGAGGACGTGAAGACCGCCGCCGCCAAGATGAAGGCGGAGGGCTGAGCCAGACATGGCGGACGCACACATTCACCTAGAGATCGTCACGCCGGAAGGCGTGGCGCTCGACGCCGATGTCGACGAGTTCACGGCGCCGAGCGTCGAGGGTGAGTTCGGCGTGCTGCCCGGCCACCTTCCCGTTCTCGCGGCGCTTAAGACCGGAATCGTCAGCTACACCGTGGGCGGCGAGCACGTCCAGGTCGCGGTCGGCTCCGGCTACGTCGAGGTCATGAACGACAACGCGCGCTTGTTGACCGACCGCTTCACGGAAAAGGACGACGTCGATCCGGTTCGGGCTCGCCTGGAACTCAAAGAGGCCGACGAAGCTCTCGACAAATTCGAAGGCGAGCCAGGCTCGACGGAGCACCTGGAACTGGTGGCGCGTGAGCTTTGGGCGGCGACGCAGCTAGAGCTGTACGGGGATCCACCGCCTCCGACCGTGAGGACCTTCACGTTCACGACGCGGAAGCCGGATAGCTACGACGGTGAGCCTTCGGCCGATGGCGAAGACGAGTCGGCGCCCGAAGACGACGAGTCTTGAGGCGACCGGTGACGGCGCTGGTCCGGCCACGGCCAAGCCGTCGCCCATAGCAGTCTGACTAGCGATAACGCTCGAAGAGCGTCGTTTGGCGACTGCGGAGCGCGATCGGCTTGCCGTGAATGAAGAGCCGCTCCAGACGCGTGCTGAGTTCAAGCGGGTCGCCCGACCACACGGCCACGTTGGCGACGCTTCCTTTATCCAGCCCGACATACCCCGCGGCACCCAGCATGGCGGGAGCCGTCTCGGTGATGGCGGCCAGCGCCGCGCGGTGCGGCAGCCCGGCCCGTACCGCGTTGCCGGCGGACTGCCTCAGGCGGCGTACGTTGTGGCTCTCCCAAGTGCTGAACGCGATCGTGACGCCGGCGGCGTGTAGCAGCTTCGCGTTGTCCTCCCGCGCGCCGCGGGCAGTGAAGCTACGGGGGCCGTTGTCCAGCGGATCGAGGATCACCGGCAGCTTCTGTTTCGCAAGCTGTTTGCGCACCTTCCACGCTTCAGCGCCCGAGGCGATGATGCCGCTGAGCTTGTAGCTGGCGATGAGCTCGGCGACGCGCAGGATGTCCGGTGCTGCGTCGACGTGGAACACCACGGGCAGCTTCCCGTTCAACACCCGGACCATTGTAGCCAAGTCACGGGTGCTGACATTGAGCTCGCGCAGCTGGCGTCGCTCAAACGCTGCACGGTTCTTTCGGTACGCAGCGGCATCGTCCAGGAGTTCGCGCATCCGCAACAGCGACAGCGCGGTACCGCGCGTCTTTGCATCCCAGCCGCCCTGCTGCATCGTGATATGCAGCGCTCCGCCGGATGTCGCGACGGCTGCTTTGGCGGTTGCGCCGTGGAGATCGCACCAGGCGCTCTGACCGGCGACGAAGCCGCCCGTTGGGACCGCGCCCACCGACGTCAACCCACCCAGACGCGCCACGGCGATGAGGGAGGAGTCGGGGTTGTAGCCGTCGGCGGCGCGGTATGCCGCTCGGACGGGGTCATCGATCGTGGCAGCGTCCTCACGTGACGATGGTTCGAGCGAGACCTCGACCAGGCCGACCGTCGTGATCGGATCGCAGAGTCCGTAGGTCACGACGTGGCCACGGACGTCGATCGCACCGGCCGGCGGTGTCGAACCGGTGGCGGCCTCCACGCTCTCGATCGCTCCGGCGCTCCAAACGACGCGCCCACGCTGGTGGGTAGTCTTGGGTCCGACGGTCTTGCCACCCCATAGTTCAACTCGCGTCGGGGCTGCGGCGTCGGCTCGGCGCCCCTTGCGTGCACGCGCTGTGGGCTGCCCTAGCGCGTTCGCCGACAGGGTCGTTGCGGCGCCGGCTAGCCAGGTTCGCCGCGTGAGTTGGTAGCTATTCATGAGTTGCCTCGAAGTCACTGCCGCGCTGCGCCAGCTTGTAGTTCGTCACCCGTGGCAGCCCGTCGATGAAGACGTGCTCGGCTTTGGCGTAAACGGACAGTGGCGGCTTGTCCCAGATCACCACGTCTGCGTCCTTGCCCTGTGCCAGGGTCCCAGTGTAGCGGTCGATGCCCAGCCCCCAGGCGGCGTTTCGCGTGATCCAGGCAAGCGCGTCGCCGGCAACGACCCGCAGACCGCTATTGATCCCGGCGTGAACGGCTTTGGAGGCCTCCTGATTGAGCCGGCGGATCCCTTCGGCGGAATCCGAGTGAAGAATCGGTATCCCGCCAGCGGTCTGCATCAGCGCCAGGTTCTCGGGAATCGCGTCGTAGGCTTCTAGTTTGAATCCCCACCAGTCCGCCCACGTGGCAATGCCAACCCGACGCGTGGCTAGCACCGCTCGGATCTTGTAAGCCTCAAGCGCGTGGTGGAACACGCGGATCTTCAGCCCGACTTCGTCGGCTAACCCGAGCATGTTGGACATGTCGTCGGCACGGTAACAGTGCACGTGGACCAGCACGCGACCTTCGAGCGCTGCAGCGAGCACTTCCGAACCAGGGTCTCGAGCCGGCGGGAGATCGCCCGGCTCGAGTTTCGGCTCTTTCAGCGGCTCAGCCTTCCATTGTTCCTGTAGCCGGGCGCAGCGTCGGTCGCGCTCGGTCTTCTGTGCGCAACGCGCCCGCTCGCGTTGGCGGTCCCGAAGCGCGGCGGCGTGGTCGTTGCGCGCCTGGTCGTACTCCTGCAGGCGTTTGCTCTCCTTCTTGCGCCAACGGTTCCACTCAAGGATCAGGCGTCGCGCCTTGGCAAACGCCGCGCGCTGGCCGGCCAGGTTGCCCATGCGCGTCGACGGGGCTTGCTTTCGTGCGCCGTACACGCGCTTGGGGTTTTCGCCGCACGCCATCTTCAAACCCGCAGGCGCGCCTGCGAAACGCATCGCTTGGGCCGACACGGCGCGGCGCAGCTTCAGAGTCACGCCTAGTCCGCCGACCAGGTTTGCCGATCCCGGAAGTGCTTGGATCGTGGTCACACCTCCGAGTACGGCTCGATCCAGTCCGGGATCCTGAGCCCAAAACGAATCGACGGCGCGCACCTCCGCCGTCACCGGGCCGGTCGCTTCGTTGCCGTCGCTGTGCGCTCGGACGCGAGGCATCGGATACACACCGAGATGAGAGTGGATGTCGATAAGGCCGGGGGTGACGTACTTGCCGCGCGCATCAACAACGACTTGATCGGCCGATGTTGGTGGGGCTCCTGTGCCCATCGCGCTGATGCGTCCGTCCTCCATCACGATGAAGGCATCCTTCAGCTCGCGGCCGTCGCCTAGGTAGGCCGTCGCGTTGGTGATGACGGTGCGCGGCGATTTCAGCCGTGGTCTGTCGCCGCTCGTCTGAGCGTGCCACGGCGGGAGCGCCGGGGTTCTGGCAGCTGGTCTTGCGGCGGTCGCGGCGGGCGGCGAGGCCACGCCGCGCGGTGCGCACGCACATCCGAGCGCGGTCAGGGCTAAAGCTGCGATCGATCTCATGGCTTGCGTTTGGCGGGATTAAACACCAAGAAAGACTGGTCGAGCACGGGCGTTGTTCCGACCGAGACCCGAATATTCCAGACGCCGAGTGGATCGCCCGGCTCGAAGTTCATCACTTGCTCGTAGCGTTTCTGTCCGGCGCGGGCCTGGCCGTCGCCAACGCGAGTGAGCCGTCCGCTGCCGCGTCGCCCGCGGTCGTTGCGCACGCGTTTGGATGACGCGGGCATGTCGAGCTCCCACCGTACCGGCTGGTCGACGGTCGGCGGCTGGCTGAACTCGATCCGAAATCCGTGCGTCTGTTTCGAGCGATCCACGACGAAGGGGATCTCGGTTCGCTCCTGGATTTGACCGCCAAAAAACACACCGAACTGCGCGGTGCTCTTAGGTTTCGCGCTGGACTCGCGTCGACACCCCAGCGCCCACGTCGCGGCGAGAACGATGAACGCGCGGCGCTTCAAGCTACGCATTGGCCTTTTCCAGTTCGACGGCGAGTCTGCCGAACGTGTCCACGTCGAGCGACTCTCCACGGACGTCCAGGTCGACACCGGCGGCGCGCGCCGCGGCTTCGATCGCCGGCGCGCTCAGGTCGAGGGCGGCGCCAAGCGCGTTGCGCAGTTTCTTCCGGCGCTGGCCAAACGCTCCGCGGACAACGCTTTGGAACATCCGAGTCTCAACCGCGCGAGGTGTGCTCAGGGTGCGCAGGGTCACAACCGCGGAATCGACTCGCGGCTGGGGATAGAAAGCGCCGCGCCGTACCAGCAGCGCGCGGTCCACCTCGAACACCGCCTGCACGAAAACGCTGAGCGCCCCGTACGTCTTAGTTCCCGGCTGTGCGCGGAGTCGCTCGGCGACTTCTAGTTGCACCAGCACGACAGCGCCGTCGATCTGGTTCGCCAGGTTGCAGATCCGCTCGAGGAGAAACCCGGTGAGCTGATAGGGCAGATTGCCGGCGATCGCATGGGGTCTCGGCGCGTCTTGGAAGAGTCGCGTGTAGTTGATGGTCTTGGCGTCTGCCTCATGCACGATCAGCCGCGGGTCGTGG
>JAUIKB010000535.1 GCA_030430975.1 Polyangia bacterium | reverse complement strand
CCCGGCCGTCTTCTCTCGGCGGTCCCGGTGCGAACATCGACCACCCTTGGAAGAGCCTTGGGTAAGTCACCGTTGCAACCATCCATTCGGGTCGCTTCTTGGGTTTGAGCTGCGCGGGGACTGCGCGGTTCTCGACCAGAACCTGACTGCCCGTCGCGACCATCAACAGTACGACAAGCACCTGGCCGGCGAAAAATGCCAGGCGGCTGAAGAAGCGGCGCGCGTCCGAAGGGACGTCGTCGGGCTCGTTGTTCGGAAGCGCGAGCTGTCGCGCGTAGTGGTGCTGTCGCGACACGAGCCGATTCAGCAGCGCCCCGATCAGCGTCGTGATCCCCGATAGTCCGAGGGGGAGATTCAGCCAGCCGCCGAGCGGGAGCGCATCGATAATGCGTCGCACGGCCTGGCCGCCGGTCCACACCTGGGCGTGCTTCGCGTCCGGGGCGGTTGTCACGGTGAATCGCGCAGGCATGTTCGCGTCCGCCGTAGCGAACTCGATTCGGTTCAGCGCATCGAGTCGCTTGATGACCCGCGCGATCGTGATGGCTACGGGGCTGTCTTCGTCGAGCAGCACAACCCGACGCGGTCGTCGAGGAGTCGCGCGCTCGGCCAGCCATTCCCAGATCCCGGCGGGGATGAGTCCGATGAACATGCACATCATGACCCAAGAAAACGGTCCCAGAGTCGCGGCCAACGCGATGCCGAAGTGCAGGCCGATCGCGCCCACCCACGCGACCATGCGCAGAGTTCCCCGCATGGCCGGCGTCAGCAGCAGCACAACGATACCGCCTTCTATGTACAACGTCGCGTGCGTGAGGCCCTTGATCAGCCACAGCGGCATGTTGTCGCCGGCCCAGACCCCCAGCGGCGTGAGGATGCGGGTCTGCTGTAAGAAGTAGTACAGAGCGGTGCCGTCTTTCCAAGCCGGTCCCGTCTTGTGCACGGTGTTGAAGTAGTAGATGACCGCCCACTGCAGCAGCAACGCCAGCACGGCTAGCGAGAACACCATCTGCGTTGGTCGGCTGATCACGCCACGTTGCTGTAGCTCTGGGAGGCTGCGCTCGCGTCGTTCGCGCAGCGACTTCAGAACTGAGTCGACGCTGAAACGCGCGCCCATAGGAAGGAACAGCGTCCACAGCACGAGCAGGTTCAGGACAACCCATCCGCCATTTTCTAGGATGATACTGCGGCTGTTCATGCTGGTGATCAGGATGAACGCCAGGAATTGCATCAGCTTGGTGCGCCAGCCGATCAGCAGCATGATGTTGACGGCGCAGTGGAAAAAGAATAGCGCTTTGACTTCACCCACCGAGCTGAACGCATGGTACAGCGAGAACAGGTGGGAACTCATCGGCCGATACAGCGAGAAGTGGTTGGTCAACCACCCGCCGTTTGAATACAGCGCGCCCAGATCGCCGTAGCGGCGGGCAACGTCGACAAACAAAAGCCACGCCATCGCGATACGCAGCAACCCAAGCGAACGCGGGTCGGCGCCTCCGTAGGCGGTCTTGAGGAATGTCCAAGCGGAGGTAAGCGCACCGAAGCGTGGCTTCTTTGGGGTGGAAGCTGCGGGCGGGTCGGCGGCTTCCGTTGCCGCGCCGTCTACCGAATCGGCGCTCTCCGGTTCATCTTCGGGCGACGCGAGTTCATCGCCCGCCTCTTGCATTGACGTTGCTGGGTCGTCTTCGGTCTCAGCGCCCGGCTCCTCCACAGGCGCCTCGTCTGACTCTTCTGGGGGCTTGGAATCGTCGGTCACGTGCATGCGCAGTAAAGCTCAACCTGCCCTTCACGGGTAGCCCTGATGCGGGTTCGCCTGACGTGGAAACGCGCAAAATTGGCGTGACTTCGCTAAGGTCGCGTCTGTGACGTACGATCTGACGCCCGGCCTGATCGCTGCGCTGATCGTGGCGGGCGTCGTCGCGGGCTTCGTAAACACGATGGCCGGTGGTGGTTCGGTGCTGACGCTGCCGGTGCTGATGTTGCTGGGACTGCCAGCGAACGTTGCCAACGGCACGAATCGCGTCAGCGTGCTCGCCCAGTCTGTTGCGGCTGTGCACGCATTCCATCGGCGAGGACGACTCGACGTGGCGGCGCTGCCGAAGATCGTTCTGCCCACCGTCGTGGGTGCGGCGCTCGGGGCGTACGCGGCGGCGCTGGTACCGGCATTCTTACTCAAGCCGATTTTGCTGGGAACGATGGTCATCGTGGCGCTGGTGTTGGTGTTACGTAGAACGCCGTCGATCGAGCAAGAGCTGCCGCAGCCGAAGACGTCCGTGGCCTCGACGCTGGGTCTATTTGTCGCCGGTCTCTACGGAGGGTTTGTCCAAGCCGGCGTGGGGTTTCTGTTGCTCGGCGTACTGGTGGGTGTGATGCGCTACGACTTGGTGCGTGCCAACGCGCTCAAGCTGGCGTGTACGGGCATCTTTGGTGGGACAGCGTTGGTCGTGTTCACCGTGGCCGGCCAGGTTGCATGGGTACCCGGCGTCGTGCTGGCCGCCGCGACCGTTGTTGGCGCGAACCTCGGGGTTCGCGTGGCCGTGCGCATCAACCCACGACTGTTGAAGTGGCTCGTGTTCACAGCGGTGCTCGTGACGTGCGTGTTGGCGCTATTGAAGTCGACCCCAAGCGGGTAGACACTTGGCGCGTGAGCGACCCCGGCACCGAATCAATAACGCGGCATCCCACCACCGTCAGCTGGCGCTTCCCTCCCGCAAAGCGACCGCGGCTGACCGGCGCTCACCGCTTGAACCTGCGTGAACACGCCGCACGTCCCGGGAGGTTCGAACACCATCTAGACGTTGTCGGGCGCGTGGGGGGCGCGCAGCTGGAATGCGTGGTCGCGTCCGAGCCGCTGTACTTCGCACACGCGAATATCTCGGACGAGTACGCGACTGCGATGACCTGTGGCGACGAACTGTTGGATAGCTTCCCGTTCCGAACGTTCCTCACGGACGCCGAGTCTGGAAGAGACATCGGTCGCGTCAACCATCGCACTTGGGACCTCGTGCTCCATCCGTACGGTGCGCTGCATTGGCCGTCGCGACTCCGCCCACCGTATAGCGTGCCACCGCTGCCGCCGTTCGGGCGGCGTACGTTGCCGTCGTTCGTTTTCTGTGCAGAAGAACCCTGCGTTCCTAGCGAACGTCCACTGTTCGTCAGCGGCGGGCGCGAGGCGGACACGAAACCGTACACCGACGTCCGCGTACCCTTTCTCTTGGCGGATCTGCGCAGCGAACAGCCGCGTACCGTCGCGCGAGTAGCCGAAGCGCAGCTCGACCTCGTTGTAGGTCCGGCGTCGATCGACGCGCCCCATGGGGGTTACGCGCTGGTGCTCTCGGCACCCGACACACCGGAGTGGTTTTGCTGTGATCTGCAGGCTGTTGAGCCCGGAGGTCGGGTCGCTGTTCCCGATGGCGTCCGACTCTTGTGGGCGCACGCATTCGGACAAGACGCGGCTGGACCGACTCCGGCCTGGTCGTCGATTCCCGAGCCGCCGTTCCCTGTCTTCGAAGACGGGCCGCGGGGTGAGCTGCCTGTGACCTGTGGGGATCTGACTGTGTCAGAACTCGACGCAACCACCGTCGCTGTTTCTGTGGCCGGCGCTGCCGCGCGGTCGGTGCCGCGCTACTGGCTCACGCGCATGATGTTTCGGATCGCCCTGCACGGTTACCAACTAGGCTACTTAGAGACGTATGGTGGCTTTTTCTATGACGATCGGCAGTCGTCGCCCTGTCTCGGCGTACGCGATGTGGGATCCGCCCGCTACTCTGCCGACGAGTTGCCAGCCGTAGTGGAAACGCTGTACCGAGCCGTCGCCCCAAACGGCTACGTCGAGCGCGTCGGCGACACCGAGTCATGACCAACGTTGGCGTAGCCAGGGCAACAGGAATTCCTCCGCGCAACGGACGCGAGGATCGGCGAGCGCCGCGCCAGCCTCACCTACGGGGTTAAGGTAATGGTCGGCCCATAAGAGATCGCTGGTCGACACGTCGGCCGAACCGACTTGCCGCGCAGCGCGTTCGGCATCGCTCGGGTAGATGTCGGTGTCGGCGAGGGCGTTGCAGATGTGAACCGGGCACGTGACGCTGGGCAGGGTTCGCTCCAGGCTTGCATTTGAGCTCAGGCCGGACCACGTGCTCAGCCAGCCGCGCGCGCTCATCGACCGCGCCAAACCCTCGCCGTAGTTCCCAGCGATCGGGTCGCGTCCGAATGAGAAGATCGAGCCGAGTTCGCGCTGGTTTCGGTCGAGCGTGAGCTGCAAGTAGCGCGGATCTGCGAGAGTCCGGTAGACGATCAGATACGGTCGGGTTAGCGCACGGCGTGACGTGTCGAGCTTGGCATCCAAGTCAGCGGCGAAGAACTCGGGCGTTTTCATCTGAGCGCGGTGGCGCTGCGCCTCATCGCACCACTGCCGACACAGCTGATCCAACCTTGCGCAACGCTCACGCTGGCCGGCTCGAAATCGTTCGATGAAGTCGTCGCTGTAGGTCGACTCCCCTGCCATCATCGGCTGATAACCGTTGCGCGGGTCGTACATGTCCAGCTGCGCATCCCTACTGAGCGGATCGTTCTCATCGGTGACCGATGGATCGAGTCGGTCGAGCAGGAACCGGCCCTGGCCCGGGTGCGCGGCGAGCAGAAACAGCCCCTCCGCGGTCGGCAGCTCGTACTTTTCCAGGTGTGTCTTGTCGCCCGCTGGGCCGACAGCAATTCGCTCTCGAGGTGCGAGGGATGCTTGCTGTAAGTAGAACGCGAACAACGATCCACCCCCGGAGTTGCCCATGAGGACGACACGCTTGAACCCGCGCTCGTGCAGCCACGCGATGGAGCCGGCAACATCCAGCAGAAGTCGCTCGTGCAGCATGTCCACGTCGTGATTGAGGTATCGCGTCGTGGCGCCGAAGAATGCGTAGCCGCCGTCCGCGCACAGAGGGGCCAGGTAATGGCGAGAGAAGTCGCCCCGTGGATGCA
>JAUIKB010000534.1 GCA_030430975.1 Polyangia bacterium | reverse complement strand
GCGACCTGGAATCAGGTGTACGCGCTCTACGCTCGTGCCTTCTACACCGCTCAGGTGCTAAAGGCGCCTGCAGAGGCTCACCAGGCGCTGTTTGATGCCTTGCATCGGGACAAGCTGCCGCTGCGCAGCATCGAGGACCTGGCGATCGGTGAGCGTTAGCTGCTGGCTCGTCGATGTGATGTAGGTTCTGTACACGGGGAACGCGACGGCGAGCTCCGTCACCGCCGGGACGTAGGTGTCCGGCGGATGCCCGTCGATGGCTGTGCGCAATGCGTCGGTGGCGCGGCGCAGCTCGGGCTGCAGCAGCTGCTCGATCACGTCGCGTCGGCTCTGCAGCGCGACGTCTTGAAAGCTACGGAGATCAGCTGTGTAGCGCGTGTAGCTGGCGCGCATAGTACGTAACCCGGAAGGAGACAGCCACAGCTCCGTTAGCAAGTTGAGGGTCTCGTAGCCGGTTGTTCCGTGCACTGGCCATTCTGGTTGAGGCTCGGACTCCTGAACGATCTTTTCCACGAACAGGTAGGCGTCTGGACAGCGTTTCCGCAACCGTGCGACGTACTGCTGCGGATCGAGTAGGCCGTCGGGGTGATCCACGCGGATACCATCGGCTGCACCAGCATCTACCAACTCGAAAATTAGCTGATGGTGAGCGTTCAACACCTGAGGGTTCTCGACCTTTAACGCAACCAAGTCGTTGATGTCGAAGAAGCGTCGATAGTTCGGCCCCGTCGATTCTTGCCATCGCGTTAGCCGATAATGCTGCTGCTCCAGCAAACGTTCGAGATCAGCGCCAGCGCCGCCAGCGGTGCTTCCTGGCCGTAGCGGTAGTGTGATCCCGCTGGGCAGCTTGAGTGTGGCCGTGTCGCCGTGCCCGAGCACCACCAGCGAGCCGAGGTCTTCGACGCCCCCGAGCAGCGGTAGTTCGATCTTGGCTGCCTCGTTCCACCGGATGTCGAAGAAGTCGGAAAACTCCGAGTTCCGCCCGTGGCGCAACACATCGTGCCACCAAGGGTTCTGGGGGCTTTGAGCCATGTGGTTCGGAACCACGTCGACGATGAGGCCCATCTCGGCGCGACCAAGCGCCATTTGAAATCGCTCGAAGCCAGCGTCGCCGCCGAGTTCCGGGTTTATCCGCGTGGGGTCGGTCACGTCGTAGCCGTGCAGACTCCCCGCCTTGGCCGAGGTGATCGGCGACGCATACACGTGGCTGATGCCGAGGTCGCGGAGATACGGCAGGGTCGCCGCAGCGGCGTCAAACCCGAATCCGGCGTGCAGCTGCAGCCGGTACGTGGCGGTCAGAACGCGAGGCATGACGGTCCGCGAACGCCGGATCTACTCGGGCTGGCTTTCGCGGGGTGCCGACTCAGCCGCGGGCTTGAGCAACGACGCCACCACCGCCACCGTGATGAGTCCAACGATGACGGCCAGGCTTACAGCATTAGGCACGTGGTAAAATCCCGAGACGGTCATCTTGACGCCGATGAAAACGAGGACGAGCGCCAGTCCGACATCCAAGTAGTGAAACTTCCCCATCATGCCGCTGAGCATGAAGTAGAGGGCTCGCAGCCCCATGATGGCGAAGATGTTCGAGGTATACACCACGAAAAGATCCTCGCTGATGGCTAGCACCGCTGGCACCGAATCGACGGCAAAGATCACATCCGTGAACTCGATGACAATGATGACCAGAAACAACGGTGTCGCGTAGAGCAGACCGTCCTTCCTCGTAAAGAACTTCTGTCCATCGAGATCGGGGGTCGTGCGCAGGTACTTTCGCGCCAACTTGAGCGCGATGTTGCTCTCTGGATCGACTCCGTCATCGTCCGACTTCAGTAGCTTCAGCCCGGTAATGATCAGGAACGCGCCGAACACGTAGATCATCCACTTAAAGTTGCTAAGCAGCGCAGCCCCAGCCAGGATGAATCCAGCGCGCATTACTACTGCGCCGAATACGCCCCAAAAGAGTATTCGCTGCTGGTGTTCTTCTTTGACGTGGAAATAGCTGAAGACCGCCAAGAACACGAACAGGTTGTCGACCGATAGCGATTTTTCGACCAAGAACGCGACGAGGTACGGCACGGCCAGTTCGCTACCGTGACGCACGAAGACGTACACGTTAAACGCGAGGGCCAGACTGATCCATGCGATGGAACGAATCGTCGCCTCGCGAAAGCTGACTCGGTGCGACCGCTTGCTGAACACAAGGTAGTCAACGATCATCATCCCGATAATCGAGCCTGCGAACACGGCCCAGTCTGTCGGCGTGGCCCGCGTCAACATAACCGGCGACCCTTAACATGCGGATCGGGGCCAGTCGAGACGGTCGCGGCGCCCAGGGTGACTTTGGGAACGTTGCTGATCACACCATAGGCTCGGGGCGTTTGTTTTTGTCCTGTTGGCGGTTGGTTTGAAGGATGCGAAGCCCGACGTCCATCCGGATGAAGGCGAGCATTGCCGCGAAAATCGCGAAGATCCCGCCCATGGCGAGCCAGGGATTGTACTCCGCTTTGACGTAAACCTTCCCCCGGCCGATCGGTACTTTTACGTGCGGCTCGTACGGAAATCCGTGCCGCTCGGCGATCAGCTTGATGCGCGACAAGTGAACGACCGGTACTCCGCGCTTGGCGAACCGCAACATGACGGAATCGGCGAGGTCCGTGCCTCGCGGCGGCTGCGAGTTGAGGCCGGGTTTGAATTGCTTCTTTCCTACGTGGGTACCGACCGAAGCGGAACCGCCACCGACGTTCACGTAGGCTTTGATCGGGCGGCCTTCCGCCTTCTCGTCGAATATCTGCATCCGTTGATTGATCGCATCCGTGAGGCTCTTCGACTGGATCACCGGAATGTCCGCTCGCGCCATCGCCGCGTCCAGGAGCGTTCGTCCGCGTTTCGACATGCCGACCAGGCGGTCGTCGATCCCGCCAGGACTGGCCGCGATCGAGCCGAAGGGAATGAGCCCTTTGTCGTTCAGCGTCCGCTCCATATCGAGCCACATGTATCCGGGGTCGTTGGCGCCGAACTGAGACGACGACGAACTGGCGATGATGATCGGCTTTGCGTCGAGCGTCTTGAGCGACGCGAACGTCGCCACGTTGAGGGCCGGAAACGACCCGGACACCCCGACCGCGACCAGATCGCCGGGCTTGATCTCCGCTTTTTTGAGCCAGTGGATCAGCACCGCGGCGAAGTTCGGGTTGGTGCTCGTCAGCTTTGCTGCGATGTAGCCCGTGTTGGACGTTACTGGCGAAATCGAGGTGCCGACGATCCCGGTATCGCCGGGGTCGAATTCACGATTGATCTCGATGCCACGCTCAAGCTTTTCGCTGCGAATCGCGTCAATGCAATTTTGGGCAAGGCGAGCCGCCGCCAGTTTTTGGTCGTACCAACGCTGCCGTCGCTCGACAGGAAAGCGCTCCACCGCAAACAGTGCGGTGGTCGCGACGAGCGCGATCAGCGCCATCGCGCGCCGGCTGACGCCTGGCGGTCGCCAGTAGAGCTTTTTCACGGAAGGGGAGCTCCTGCTGCGCGACAGCTCATGACACCAGTTCCTCGCCGACGGCTAGGACCAGGATGAGTCGGACGACGACCGACGCGGTAACGAGCGCGGCCAACGTCTCGACAACACCCTGCCGGTCGAGCCAGATCGCGATCAAGCCCGGGATGATGTAGCCGACAATCTGAAGCTCTTGGAGAGCTTCGCCCCCCGTCGCTCCGGCGACCGATCGCACGAACATGCCGACCATGTAGCCAACCAGGATCATCAGGACGGTTCTGCGCCGGCCGTATACGATGACAAACGCGCTGAGTGCGTGGACGATCAGAAACGTCACGAACCCGGCACCGATCGTGACCACGACATCGAGCGGCCGCGTCAGCGACAGCGCCAAGTAACCGGGAACGATCATTCCGCCCGCGGCCACGCCGAACAGCTCCGTAAACAAAAGGCTCACGGCTAAGCCGACGCCCACCGATAGCGGCAACAGTTCGAGCATGAGTGCTACGCCGCCTCCGAAGTGAGCACTTCGCGGTTGCGAAAGTACTGCGACAGATCGAGCCCGAGCCCGCCGATGTTGCCCATGCCCATGACGAGCGCCGACTCGCCAGCGACATTCAGAATGCTCTCGAAGATCTGCTCGGTGCGCATGTCCTCTGTATAGACGATTCGGCTCGCGTCGAATCCCGCTTTGGTTGCCGCACGCGCGAAGACATGGGTGCCAGTTCCCATCAGCACCACGTAGTCGGGGGGCGGCCACTTCACGAAGTCGGTCCCGAGTTGCATCGAACGATCGGCCCGATCCGCTCGACAGTTGAATACGGCGATCGAACGCTTCATTGGATAGCGTTCGAGCTGCATCCGCCAGATTTGCTCGGTGGATACTGGGTCGTTGGCGGCGAAGCCGTTTACAAAGATGAGGTTGCGTCCAAAGTACTCGAGGCGATGCTCGGTCATGGCGCCCGGATCGGGCGTTGCGCTAGCCATGCCGCGTAACGCCGCCTCGCGCGCGACTCCGAGGTCCTCACAAATCGCCAGCGCCAGCGCGATGTTCGCGGGGTGCTCGGTGTACGGGAACGCCGAAAGTTCTTGTTCGGAGACCGCATCGATGGCGTCGGATCCGATCTGGATGAACTCGCTGTCACGGTCGCGTGCGGCTTCTTTCAGGATCTCAACTTGGTCGGCCTCCGCGGTGAACAGCTTCGCCTTGACCGGTGTCATGCCGGCGAGCGCTCTGGCCACATCAGCGGGACCGGGCCCCATGACGTCGAGATGATCCGGACGGGCGTTGGTGATCACGCCGTGGGTGGCTCGAACGAACTTGGATTCGCAGAGCGACTGGAGCTCGGGCTGGAGCGCCATACACTCGATCACAAGCGCTTCGGCTTCGTACTCGGCCGCCGCGGCGACGATTCGCTTCTGCTCGATCACGTTGGCTCCGCGGGGGCGATAAACCGGGACTTCGCGCCCATCGGGAAAAATCATGCGCGCCAGC
>JAUIKB010000533.1 GCA_030430975.1 Polyangia bacterium | reverse complement strand
ACATCGAACTCGGACTCGACCCTGTTCTGTACCATGTTGAGGCTCTGCTAACGACCACCCGTGCGGCCCTAGATATCCCTAAAGAAATCATCGACACCTACGTTGCGCTCGGCTGCCGCTCTATCTTCTTGCGTCCGGTCGACCCATTCGGATTCGCGGAGAAGACCGCGGACAAGATCGAATATGAACGCAGCCAGTACATGGAGTTCTACCGCAAGGCCACGGACTACATCATCGAGCTCAACAAGCAGGGTACCCAAGTGCTTGAGCGCTATGCATCGATCTTTTTGACCAAGATCCTGACCGGCGACGACCCCAACTTTCTCGACCTCCGTAACCCGGGGGGCGGCGGCATCGGCGGCATCGCGTACAACTACGACGGCAGCATCTACACCAGCGACGAAGGCCGGATGCTCCGGGAGACCGGCGACGACACGTTCAAAATCGGGCACGTCAACGAGTCGAAGTACCGCGACCTGATGACCCACGAGACCGTGCGGGCCATTCTGCTCGCGTCGATTCTGGACAACCAGCCCGACTGCGTGAACTGCACCTACAATCCGTACTGCGGCACCAAGCCGGAGCAGAACTACACGGTCCACGGTTCCATCCACGGGCGCATGCGCGAGAGCGCGATGTGCGCGGTCCACAAGGGCATCCAGGACTACCTCTTCGACAAGCTGCGCGGAGAGGACCCGGAGACACTCGAGATCTTCCGCCGATGGACCACCGTGCGGGAGCGATCCCACTTCCTACAGACGGGCACGGCATCCTAGCGGTCGACAGTTCCGTGACGACAGTGCGCTAGCGACGGTCCGGTTGCGGTGTCGACAGTGCAGTAGCGGTGTCGACCGTGCCGTAGCGGCGCCTAGCGGCGACCACCACGGCGAGACTTAGGACGCGGGCTGCCGGTCCGTCCCTTTTGGGGGCCGCGTCGCTGCGCTGGCTTCGCGCTGGACCGCGGAGCGGTCGCACCATAGGCCGGTGGCACCAGGCACCGTGCGGCGCGGCCGATCAGGTCTTCTCGTCCCAGTTCGCGGAGTGCGTCGCGGGCGAGCGGCCAGTGTTCCCGGTCCCAGTAGAGCACAAGAGCCTTCATCATCCGCTTCTCGCGCATGGTCCTGGCCGTGTGTACCGGCTCGAGGGTGAACGGGTCGAGGCCCGAGTAATACATGCACGTCGCCATGCTCATCGGCGTGGGGATGAAGTCCTGTATCTGGCGCGGTCGCATGTTCCGACGCTTGAGATACAGCGCGAGTTCTAGCGTTTGCTTCAGGGTGCTGCCGGGGTGGCCAGTGATGAGATACGGTACCAGGAATTGGTTCTTACCCGCGCGCTCGCTGGCTTCACAGAACGCCGACGCGAACCGCTCGTAGGAGCGAATGGCCGGCTTTTTCATCTTCTCCAATACCTCGTCGCTGTTGTGCTCCGGCGCAACGCTGACCTGGCCACCGGTGTGGTGACGAGCAAGTTCGTCGACAAATCGTGGCGACAGCTCGGCCAAGTCATAGCGAACGCCGCTGGCGATGAACGCCTGCTTGACGCCTGGTGCCTCTCGAACCTGTTTCATCAAGTCGAGTAGCGGCTCGTGATCGGTGATCAGGTTCTCGCAGACCTTCGGGTGCACGCATGACAATCGACGGCACGCAGACTCGGTCTTCTCGTCCTTGCAGGTCATCTTGTACATGTTGGCGGTCGGGCCACCGAGGTCGCTGATCACGCCGCGAAAATCCCCCATGCGACGGAGCGCCCGGACCTCGCGCAAAACGCTGGCAGAAGAGCGACTCTGGATAACCCTGCCCTCATGCTCGGTTATCGAGCAAAACGTACAGCCTCCAAAACAGCCCCGCATCGTGACGATCGAGTGCTTCACCGTGTCGAACGCGGGTATTCGCTCCTTGTAAGTTGGGTGCGGAGCGCGAGCGAACGGCAAGTCGTACAGCTCGTCCATCTCGTCCTCCGAGAGCGGTAGAGCTGGCGCGTTGAACAGGACGGCTTGGTTTCCGTGCCTCTGCAGTAGACGGCGCCCATTCTTAGCGTTGGTCTCGTACTGGAACGCACGACTCATCTCCGCGAAGCGCCGCTTGTCGTCTCGCACCTCCTCGTAGCTAGGCAGCACCACCACACCGCCATCGGTCGTGTAACGGCTGCGCTCCTCGAGCAGCGGTTCCCACGCCGCACGGTTGTTGAGCGGGACAGCCGTCCCACGGACATCGGTTAACGACGCGACCGTAGCGCCCTGTTTCAACCGTTCAGCGACCTCCCAGACGGCACGCTCGCCCATGCCGAACACGAGCAGATGTGCCTTGCTGTCCAACAGCACCGATCGGCGCACCGAGTCGGACCAGTAGTCGTAGTGGGCGATCCGCCGCAGAGACGCTTCGATGCCGCCTAGTACAATCGGCGTACCTGGGAACGCTTGGCGACACAGGTTCGAGTACACGACCGACGCGCGATTCGGGCGCGCGTTGGTGTTCCCGCCCGGAGTGTACTGATCCACGGACCGCACCTTTTTCTGCGCCGTGAGCTTGTTGAGCATCGAGTCGAGATTGCCCGCGCTCACTCCGACGAACAGCCGGGGTGTTCCCATGACCTGCAACGCGGACGGGCTGCGCCACTCCGGTTGCGCGATCAGCCCGACGCGAAAGCCACGTGCCTCCAAGAAGCGGGCGATAAGCACAGGGCCGAAGGCTGGATGGTCGACATATGCGTCGCCTGTAACGATCAGGATGTCGATCGCGTCCCACCCACGCTCCGCGAGGTCAGCGGCGCATGTCGGCAAGAAGCGCCGCCGCTGGGGCTTCGAGCGACGACGATCGCCGCGCGATCGACGCAGAGGGACGAGACTCATGAGCAGACCGTTGTAGCACGCGCGAGAGTCGACGCTGCCGGATGTCTAGACCGAACAGGGCTCCACGGAGTAGCGCTGGCGAACCTCTTCGAGCGAATGCTCCCAACAGCGCTCCCAGTGAACGCTCAGCAGCGGACTCGCATCACGGCCACTTCGATATGCTTTCGCCAAACCGTGCCGCAGCACACGCCAACGGCGCTCGCCTACGATGTGTTTGAGCGTTCCGAAGAACACGACCATGCCACTGACCGGCAGCCGCAGTTGACCCCAGCTGAATGCGTGCAAAACGACCTCTTCGTGACCAGACGTCCCCAGACCGGTCAGCGCATGCCACACGTCATGGGTCTGACGAAACCGCCGCATCCAATACGCTACCGCGTCATCCTGGACATATCGCGTCGCGGCCGCCTGATAGTCTGCCGACAGACCGTTGTCGTCCAAATGGCGAACGTAAGCGGCGCCGAGCGTTCCCGACGGCAGCTGTCGCAGCTGCCCGTAGTCCACCTGGTCGGAACACAGCTCGGGACGCTCTTCCTGCAGACGGCGCCCCGCCTCGTCGAGGGACGCGATGAACCGCCGAAAGTGGCGGCGACCGGTCAGCTCCTCGGCCACGTGGATCTCGGCTGTCTGCTCTGAGTCGCGCAGCACCCGACCTATCGCAAGTCCGAGCCGTGTGAGTTCTCTCGGCTTCACGCCAATTCCGCCCTGAGCCTCTGAGCCCGTTCGATCTCGCCAACCATGCGCTGCTTGAGGGCCTCGTCCGGCTCGTCCTCAGTCACCGGCACGACCACCGCAGCCACGTCACGGGCGAGTGCATCGAACTCGGATGGGTCGAACTCGTAGACGTCGCGGATCAGCACGATCGCCAATGGTCGATACTGCGCGGCGCACGTCGCGAGCCCCGCGATGTCGGTTTCTTCTACGAGCGCGGACGCCGCCATCGCACCGGCGAAGCGACAACAGGCGGTCACGCGCGCGGGCAGGCCGACGGCGACGACGTACGGTACCCGACTGCGCTTCAGGGTGGTGCGCCGGGCATCTGTCGTTTGGTCGGAGTGGTCTGCGCCAGCCATTGCCGCAAAGTGTCACGGATCGCAGGCTGGGTCGCAACTGGCTAGAGCTGCAGGTGCTTCTTGAGTTCGAGGCGGCCGATCTGGTTCAGATGGACCTCATCAGGACCGTCGGCGAGGCGCAGCGTGCGGATCGCGGCGTACGCGCCTGCGAGTGGAAAGTCACCGCTTACTCCGGCGCCACCGTGGACCTGTATCGCTCGATCGATCACGCGAAGCGCCATGCGGGGTGCGATCACCTTGATCTGCGCGATCTCGGAGCGCGCCGCCTTGTTGCCGACCGTGTCCATCATGTACGCAGCCTTGAGGGTGAGCAATCGAGCTTGTTCGATCTCGATACGGCTCTCGGCGATTAGTTGTTTTGTGACCCCCATCTCGGCAAGTCGTCGCCCGAACGCCTGCCGCTCGATAGCCCGACGGCAGAGAGCCTCGAGCGCTCGCTCCGCGGCTCCGATAGTTCGCATGCAGTGATGTATACGCCCCGGCCCCAGACGACCTTGCGCGATTTCGAAACCCCGTCCCTCTCCGAGCAACAGGTTCGATGCCGGCACGCGAACGTCCTTAAACTCGACCTCGGCGTGACCGTGCGGCGCATCGTCGTACCCGAACACCGTTAGCATGCGGTGCTTGGTAATGCCGGGAGCGTCCATCGGAACCAGGATCATCGATTGCTGAGCATACTTGGGCCCGTCCGGGTCAGTCTTACCCATGAAGATACAGATCTTGCAGCGCGGGTCACCGGCACCTGAGGTCCACCACTTCCGCCCGTTGATGACATAGGAGTCTCCGTCGCGCTCGATCGACGCCTGGATATTCGTAGCGTCAGAAGACGCTACCTCCGGCTCCGTCATGGCAAAACACGAGCGGATCTCTCCGCGCAAGAGTGGCTTGAGCCATTTCTCCTGATGCTCTTTTGTTCCGTACCGCGCCAAGACTTCCATGTTGCCGGTATCCGGGGCGGAGCAGTTAAACGCCTCGGGAGCGAGCGGTGACCGTCCCATCAACTCGCATAGCGGCGCGTATTCGAGATTGGTCAGTCCGGCGCCGTGCTCGCTTTCGGGAAGGAAC
>JAUIKB010000532.1 GCA_030430975.1 Polyangia bacterium | reverse complement strand
ACCCGCACCCAATCGCCGTCGCGGCGGATCGAGACTTCTGGGCGTGTGTTGGGGCCTACGGAAGCGGCCGACTGGTGCACCAAGACGTGAAGGACTCGACGCAGTTCGTTCTCGTCGCCCAGAACCTCGGTGCCTTCGCCAGGCTTCAGCGCGATCCGAGCGTCAGGCACGACCTCGTAGAGCAGGGCGGCGAGGTCGATGCGCCCGCGACGGCTCTGCTCAGGTTTTCCGGACTGCAGCTGGGAGAGCATGCCAATCGCGCCGTCCAGGGCGTCCAAGTTCAGCTCGACGTTGATCGGCGCAGGCTTGTCATCCGAGGGCTCCGCCGCGGGCGGATCCGACGGGCGCGTCAGAATCGTCACTTCTTGACGCAACGCCTTAGCGGCGCCGCGCGCCTCTTGGGCTAGGAGCCAGCTGAGTTCCTGGCGGGTGAGGCGGTCATTGGCCACGGCGGGATAATGCCATGCGCGTGCGCTCGTGCCCAGCGCTGCCATGCTGGGGGGTTGAATGCGATATGCTGGGCGAGTGCGGTGGCTGGCGGTGGTGTTTTTAGCGGCTGCGTGCGGAAATTCGCGAGTAGACAGCCCGTTTATTGGTGAGGCCGACGGCGGAGCCGACGCGGAAGCCGGCGCGGACGCCGGGCCGGACGCCCTCGCCGACGCCGCCGCCGACGCCGACCCAACGCTCGGCGGACCCTGTCTGGATGATGGGCAATGCGACGACGGCGTCGAGTGTACGTCCGACAGTTGCGACGGCGCGCTGCGCCGCTGCAGGAACGTGCCCGATGATACCCGGTGCGCGGATTCGAACTATTGCGACGGTGTTGAACGATGTGTCCCGGGATTGGGTTGTCGTGAGGGCGAGCCCGTTTCGTGCAGCGACAACGACACGTGCACGATCGACACGTGCGAAGAGGCAGACCGCACTTGCTCGCACGTGCTGCGTGACGTCGACGGCGACGGCGACCCCGACTGGAACTGTGGCGGCGGCGACTGCAACGACACGAACCCCGACGTGTCCAGCCTCACGACCGAGGTCTGCGTCAACGGCGTTGACGATGATTGCGACCAGGAAGTCGACGAGACCGCTTGCGCCGTGCCGCTGCACGACGTGTGCGCGGACGCTCGCGAGGTGGTCGGCTCGGAGACGTTCTCGATGTCGACCGGAGCCGCGGCGCTGGACTACGCGGCTACGTGCGCCGGCGAGACACCGCCGTTTCGCGATGTAGTCGCGGCGCTGATCGTGCCCGGTGGCCCGGCACAGGACATCGCCATCCAGGCCACGGCCACACGCACGTTGGCGATTGCCGCCGCGGGCCAATGCGGCGACGCCTCGAGCGAGCTGGGGTGCGCTTCTGCGCCACTGACTTCTGGACCGGTCGAGGCCAGCTTGCTGTTACGAAGCGTATCGCCCGGCGCCGTGCCGCTCTACGTTTTTACCGAGGGCGAGGCGCTGGTCGACCTGACTATCGACTATCGGCCCGCCACCGCCCCGCCCGAGAACGAGACGTGCGGGAGTGCTCTTACGGTGTCTCCAGGCGTTCACGAGCAGGTCGAGATCTTCGATGCGGCTCTCGACTACGACAGCGCGTGTGGCAAGACGCTGGGCGAGCTGGTGTACCGTTTCGAGCTAACCGAGCCGCGTGATGTACGCGTGTACGCAACGTCCGTCGATGGGAAAGGCGACCCCAATATCGCGCTGTTGCCAGAATCGTGCGCAGAGCCAGAGATTGGCTGCGCACGCACGTCGCCGGCACTCGTGTTCAAACGCAACGTCGCGCCCGGTATTTACCACGTTGCAGTGTCCGCCTCGTCCCCGACCCTGATCGACTTCGTGGTCGAGACAGCGCCGCCGTCGACGCCTGCAGCCGATGAGACTTGCGACACGGCGCCGCCGGTTCAGGCGGGACAGACTCTTTCAATCGACTTGTTCGATCACACCGATGATATTGCGACGACGTGTGACCCGGCAGCGGTCGATGCTGCGTATCAAGTCAACGTCAGCGAGCAATCGGACGTATTGGTTTTGCAGCGGATATCGTCGGGCGACACCGGTACCGCAGCGCTATTTGACCCTGCATGCGAAACGGAACTGGTGTGTCACAGCTCGTCGCGAAGCCCTGTTCGAGCCGTAGCGACGGCGGTCGCGCCTGGCGAATACCGGGCTCTCGTCGAGAGCAGTCGCGGCAACCCCGTGACGTTGACGACGTTCTTGCGACCGGCATCCGCCACCAGTTTGGTTGCTTTTGCAGACACGTGTGCCCAAGCGATTGAGATTCCGCCGACTGGAGGGCGTTTCGTCGGTAACACGAGCAACGCCGCGGCCGACTACCAAGCGGGGTGTGACTCCGGTGGTCCGGGTGGTGGCGCACCGGACCAAATGCTCAGGTTTACAATTAGCCAGCCCCAGCGGGTGCTTTTGGACATGCGCGGTAGCGATTACAACACGCTCCTGAACGTCCGGCGGGGACCGGCCTGTCCGGGTGAAGAGATCCTCCAGGCGTGCGCTGCAGGCTACGTGTCTGACCGCAGCTTTCTGGATCTGACCCTCGACGTCGGTGAGTACTTCGTCCAGATCGACGGGTATTCCGGTGCATCTGGCACCTGGCAACTCGATGTGTTCTTCAGCGATCCGTAGCGGTCACCGACGATTTCGCAGATTTTCTAAGTTGTGCTGTAGTGGCGGCGATGCTGCGCAGAATCGCTGTGATCGCGCTCAACTCCTACCGCGAGGCCGTGCGCGCTCGCATCCTCTACGGGCTGCTGGCATTGGCCCTCGGCACGGCCGCGTACGCGGTATTGGTAGGTGAGTTCGCCTCAACTAGTCGTCTGCGCGTGGTGAGCGATCTGGGGGCGGCTTCCATATCGATCTATAGCGTGATCGTTGCGGTCGTGCTCGGTGCGACCTCGCTGTATCGGGAGTTGGAGCTGAAGACGATCTACCCGATCCTCACGCGACCGATCCGCCGCACTGAATACCTGGTGGGAAAGTACTTGGGTATCCTGCTGACGCTGCTGGTATTCATCAGCGCCAACGCGGGTGTGCTGTTGCTGTCGCTTGCGGTGATGGCTGGCGGGGCCACGGGACGGGTCCTGGCGACCGTCGTCGGGGCGGTGGGTGTCGCCGTAGCGGTTGCTTGGAGATTTCCCAGAGCACGCACGTATGTGCCGCTCGGGTGGGCGATCGTGATGCTGGTGGCTGGCGGCGTCTTTGGCGCGGTTGTTCCCGACGACCAGCGCGTTGTTCTTGGCGCGAGTGCTCTGAGTCTATGCGAAGTTGCGATCGTCGCGGCGGTCGCGACGATATTCTCAGCGTTTTCCTCGCCGTTCTTAACAGCGGTATATACGTTCGGTGTGTTCTTGGTGGGGCGCTCCGCAGACACGTTGGCGAATCTGCCGCCGCGTGTATTCGGCAAGTCGGTACAGGCCGCGGGCGAGGCACTCAGCCATGTCGTGCCCAACCTCATGCTGTACGTTCCGCCCCGGGCGCTCCTGACGGGTGAGACACCTGGGGCGACACTGTCCGGATACGTCGGCAGCGCGGCGCTGCATGCCGCGGCGTGGGCGGTTCTTCTGGTAGCGTTCGCCGCGATCGTATTTCGCCGTCGGGACTTCGCCTGATGGCGTCGACGCGCGGCCAGCGACTCCGCGCAGTGGCTATGGCGATGCTCTTGGCTATCGTGGCGCTCGCCGCCATCACGGCGCGGGCGGTTCAGACAGGCGAGCGCGAGATGAGGCTTAGCGACGATGCGTTCAACCGCGGCGATGTAGCGGCTGCACTCGCGCACGCGCGCAAGGCGGCGGTATCGTACGCACCCGGTGCTCCCCACGTGTCGGCTGCGTTTCGTCGCATGACCGCCGTGGCCATCGGATCGGAGGCGCGCGGCGATTCGCAGAATGCGGTCTTGGCGTGGGAGGCTGTGCGAGGCGCAGCGCTTGAAACTCGACACGTGGTGGTCGCTCGGCGCGCCGATCTCGACCGGGCCGACAAGAACCTGGCGCGGCTGCTTGCCGGGACGTCCGATCCCGAGGAGCGCCAACGGGCCTATGCCGCACTGCGCCGCGACACCGCCCCGCGTGCACGCTGGGTGGCGCTGCTGTTTGGCGGGTTCGTGCTGTCGTTTGCGGGGCTGGCTTGGATCGCCGTACGGGGCATTTCACGGTCTGGAACACTCATCCCACGCGCCGCTCGGCTGGGCGCCGCTTTGACTGTGCTGGGCGTCGTTGCCTGGACGGTCGCGGTATACGCCGCCTGATGTTTGCGAATATTCGTGTTTAGCGGGGTTTCCAACTAGAATCGTCGCATGGACGAGCGTCTGGACAGCGACGAACTGACCCGGCTCGTGGGGCGGTTTCTCGAGTACCTGGAGGTCGAGCGTCGCGCGTCGCGTCACACCGTAGCGGCGTACAGGCGTGACCTCTTGCAGGTCTGGGATTTTCATCGCGAGCTCGTCGGCGGCGCGGTGACCCTCGCGGACGTGTCGCGCTTCACTCTGCGGCGTTTCCTAGGTGGCGTTGCGAAGCAGTGCGCTGCCGTCACCGTGGGTCGGAAACTAAGCGCCATTCGCGCATTCTTCCGTTTTCTGGTCCGCGTAGGACGCATCACGAGCGACCCGTCGGCGCTGATTCAGGCGCCCAAACTGCCACGCCGGCTGCCCGCGTTGGTCGGCGCCGAAGCGGCCGGCGAATTGGTAATGGCTCCCAAGGGGGCGCTGCGGCGGCGCGCCGAAGAGCGCCTGCGTGATATTGCGCTTCTGGAGACTCTGTACGGTAGCGGTCTGCGCGTCAGTGAGGCGCGGGGCTTGGACCTACAGAGTCTGGAGGACTCATGCCGAACCCTGCGCGTCGTCGGTAAGGGCAACAAACAGCGACTGGTGCCGGTGGGCTCGAAGTGCCGGGAGGCGCTGGTCGAATATCTCGCGGTGCGGGGCTCGCTAGCCGATCGGCGGACGGGTTTTCTCGATGAGCGTGCTCTGTTCCTAAGCAGACGA
>JAUIKB010000531.1 GCA_030430975.1 Polyangia bacterium | reverse complement strand
GATATTAACGATCACCAGGTTGATGACCGCGAAGCCAGCCAACACGACACCCGCGCGCCCAGGGCCATATTGGACGGTCGCCAGCAATACCGGCGGTACGGCAGCCACGATCGAACCCACGTTGGGTACGTAGTTGAGCAGGAACGCAACGAGACCCCACAGCAATGGAAAGTCCACCTTTAGCAGCCACAGCATGGCTGCCACGATCACGCCGGTCAGGAGGCTCACCCAGGTCTTGATCACGAGGTAGTCTTTAACGTCGTGCGCAACTCGCTTGTACCGCGACAGGTCGGCCTCGGGATCGCCCATCGCCGCGCGCATCTTGCGCGGCAAGTCGAGGGTCTCGAAGAGGACGAAGATAACCGTCAGCAAGATGAGGAGAGTGTCGGACAACAGCGACGCGACCTGAGTCAGGGTGCCACCCACGACGCTCATCACGGCACCCGGGTCCAGTACCGACACCAGGCCTTCACGCGAAAACGCGATGCCGTGCTGCTGGAGGTACTGGGTGATGCCGCTGACTTGGGCCTCCAGACCCTCCTGATAGCGTGGCATCGCCGCTACGAATCGGTTCACGGCGCCTCCGAGAAAGCTCGCTAGCCCGACGAAGCCGGAGAGCAACACGGTCACAATGAGCGGTATCGAAATCCACGACGGAACCCGCCGACGCTGCAGCGCGAGCACTGCGGGGCCGGTGAGCACGCCGATAAACGCGGCGAAGACGATCGGGACCAGAACCGCCTCAGCGGCCTTCAGGCCGGCAACGACGACCACGAGACACGCCAGCGTCAGAAGCGTACGCCCTCGCGCGGGCTCGGGTTCCCCTGTCATGGTCGCGCGCGATGATAGGGACCCTGGCCTGATTCGGCCTAGTTTCTGAACACCACCGATGGCCAGCAGCGCTAATGACTCGGGGCCTTGGGCTGGTTCTGGTCGGCCAGTTTGTCGAACGCCGCGATAGTCGACAGAGCCCGTTCAACGATCGGGACGAAGAACCACGTCACATGCAGCAAGATGCTCTTCGGGCGGTTCTCCTGCGCCTCCTTGAACACCGCCAGGATCTTTGCGTGGTCACCGCGCGCGGCGCGCACGCTCTGGAGGGTCCGTCCGTGGATGTCGCGAAAGATGGCGCGTTCGCGAGCAGCGAGCACGATGCCAAGCGGCGGCCGCTCCATCTCGTACACTCGCGAAGGCATATCGAGCAGCGTGGTGTCTTCCGTACTCAGCTGTTTCATGACGCACACCGCATCACGAGCGATGGCGCGGGTAAGCTCATCGAGCTTCGGGCGGTACTTCGTCAGCGTAGCCGTTAGCTCCACATCACGCACCTTGGACCAGTCCCGCGCGAGCTTGGCCAGTTGTAGACCGGTCATCTGATCGATCAGTTGCCCGCGGTTGCGCAGCTGCTGCGCAAGCACGAGCACCGCTTCTACATCCTGGACGTCGGCATCGGTTGCGGAGTGGACCACCAGCTGACCGAGCCGGTACACGTTTAGCGCCGCCTTGGCGCGTGGCGTCGAGTCCTCTTGGCACGCGGGTGCGATGTAGACGCCTTTGTGCCCGTACCAGTTCTTGAACTGCGCTACGGCGCGCGACTGCTCATTCGTTAGCTGCGCCCGATCGACCAGCGTTACGAGCTTGGGATCGGCAGCTGGTGGCGAGAACCCGGCCGCGCTGGATGCGGCTGCTAGTAGCTTGGCGTCGCTACCGCTCAGAGGTGGAAGTTCCGCGTGCTTTACCACTTCCGCCCACCGTGCCGCGATTATGTCGTCAGGCGTATCCGGCCCCCTTAGCCACGGATAGAGCCGAGCGGCGGTCACGACGAGGACGACGACCAACGCTGCGCACAGCCCGCCGACGAAGTATTTCCACGGCCGACGTCTGGGCTTCGTTTGGCCACGTGGCGATGAGCGTTGTTCGTCCTGCGGCGGGTTAGACGGCTGTAGGTCCGCTGGTTCCGGTTGAGTGGCCTTAGCGCTCGCCTCTGGCTTCGGCACCTCTGGGAAACGGAACTCGGTCATGATCCGGGGGTAGGCGAGATCCGCTCACCTACCGTTGCGTGTTACCGCACTTTCCGCAGTCGATCACTCGACCATAGAGACTACCCGCCGAAGAAGCCTCGGACCTCAGCCATCGTCGGCGAGCCCGTGCCGCTCGCGCCGTTCAATACGCCCTGCTTCTGGAGCACGTAGTACATCATGCCCGCATCCGAAGCATCGCCAGCAGCGCCGCCGTTGCAGAGCAGGTCGTACATCTCGTTGCCGTAGCCAGCTGTCTGCTTGAACCAGTCCCATGCGCTGCAGGTCGACTTGAATGCCGGACCGTTTTGGTCGTTGATGTGATGCATCTGCACGTTGAAGTCGTTCGAGATGTCGGTCCACGTGTGCGACATCTGACTCGTATCCTCGTGGGTGTCGTTCCAGTTTGAGTGGGAGACCACGGTGACATATTGCTCCTTGGCGTCCTGCGCGGCATCGATGCCGCGCCAGCACACCTCCATCGGTCCGGCGCAGATCAGGATGAACCGATCGCTCGCGGACGATGCATCGATCGCGTTCGCGATACTCTGGACCGCTCCGCTCAGATCGACCTGGTCATCGAAGAACACGCTGCTGCTGAAGCCGAACTTCTGGATAGCCGTGGTGATGTTGCTTTTGTGCGTGCTCGCCATGCTGCTGCTGTTGTCGCCGAGATGGTTGTTGTAGTCGAAGTGAACCAGGCGGCTTTTCTCGTTGGCCCTGTGTAGAACTGCGAGGCTCATGGGCGAAGCATGCCAGTCGTCCGGGTCATGCTGGTTGCCGTCGGCGCTGTACCCGATACGATACGTGCCCGTCGAGCCGCCCGAGCATGGCGAGCCTCCGCAGTAACACACGCTCATGTTGGACAGGCTATCGAAGCAGTCGTCGGCGGCGTTGCCATACTTCGCCTTGCACTCCTGCGTGGTGTTGCACTCGTCGCCCATCGGTGGCTGGACGGACCCGGCGCACGCGGTTTCGGAGAGCAGCGTGTCCTGGGCCACGCTGCTGGAAACGGACTCGCGATGCAGCACGATGCGGTCGATGATGTGATGGGCCGACCGGGCGGAGAACTCAAGCGTGTAGGTGCCCGCGGAGCTGAACTCGGCGTAGATGTCATGCGCGTCATTGTCGCTGGTATGCGTGGACCATTTCCAGTCGGTCGCGCCTGAGCAATAGACCTTGAACCAGTTGTCGCTGGTCGACCCATCGGGACATGTTGCTTCGCTAACGCTGGGCAGCGCTTCGATCCCATTTAGGAATGTCGTGTCGTTGCATTTGGGTTTCGGGTAGCGCCGCGTCTCGGTCCCGCCGTTCTTTTTTACACCGTAGAAACTATCGGCGTCCGGGAAGCGCACCCAGGTGTCGTTGTGTTCCGTCGGGTCGGACCCCATGCCGATGCGGGTGCGCCACTGAAGGCGATAGCGGCCGGGTTGATCGATGCCGAGTTTCACGCGCATCAGGCCTTGCCCGGGTGTGTTGAACTGGTCCGAGCCCGTCCAGGAAATGTAGCTGCCTCCGGAGGCCGTGCCCTGGCTCGAGGTCTGCCAGGAACCGGTCAACGGGAGCGATTCGGCTTCCATCACGAGCACACCGTTGCTGCCCACCTTGAAGTCACAGTCTTCGGGCGAGCCGCCCGTCCCGCCGCCGCCCGATGCACCCCCGCTGCCCGCTGCACCCCCGCCGCCCGCGTTGCCGCCAGCGCCTGCGGTCCCGCCGGTACTCGTGGTGCCCCCGGTGCTGGTGTTGCCGCCGATTCCGCCCGTCCCGCCAGCGCCAGCGCCTGCGCTGCCGCCGGTGCCCCACTTGGTTCCGGACGAGCCGCCGCTGTTGCCACCGCTCGCGCCGCCTTCTGCGCCCACTCCGCCCGATCCCGCCGGGCCATCCGCGGCTGGGTCATCGGCGCCGCAAGCCGTGAGCCCGAGGCTCAAGACACAGATGGTCGGGCTAAGCGCGCCAAGAAGGAGGGATCGAGAGGGGCGAATCGACACGGATGGAAGCGACATGTCGTGGGCTCCTGCAAGCGTGGTGCCACATGATTTCGTGGCGTTTTCGGGTGGAGCGCCGCCGTTCGAGAAGTCACGGTTCCGTGCGGGGAACCCGCGGTTCCATCTCGCGCGCGCGACCCGCTCTTGGGCGTTGCGCTCGGAGCCCGTGCGCACACGTCAAGGGTTGCCCTTTTCGATCATCGCCGACAGCCGCGACGTTACGAGGGCGATCAGGCCCTCTTCGTCGAGTTCTTCTGCTTTTGTCTGCAGGGCGCCATCGCGCCACAGCGAGGCAGCGCCGTGAACGGTGCTCCAGATGACCACGCTGAGCTGATCCGGCGCGCCGCCGCGAAGCCTGCCTGCGGCGTGGATCGCGGTTACCGCGTCGACGAGTGTTTGGAAGGCACAACCACCTGCCTCTGCGAGCGCGGGGTGTCGGTGGTGATCGACCACATCGCGCCGAAACATCAACGCGTACTGGCCCGGGTGCCGCAACGCGAAGCGCAAATAGGCAGCGCCCAGGCGTTCAAGTCGGCGCAGCGGGTCATCGTCGTCATGGCTGGACACGCGTTCGAAGTCCGCGATGAGTCGTCGGAACCCCTGCTCGGACAGCGCGGCGAGTAGCTGCTCGCGGTCGGCGAAGTAGTGGTAAGGCGCCTGGTGGCTCACGGACGCGCGCCGCGCTACCGCGCGGATACTCAACGCGGCCAAGCCACCTTCTGCGATCAGCTCGAGCGCGACTTGAAGCAGACGCTCCCGCAGGTCCGTATCGGCGCTCATCTCCTCAGTTTCTGTACCCGACTTGACACTGTCAAGTGAGGCCCCCATCCTCTAGCCTGACACTGTCAGGTCGGTCACGCCGGCTTCATGCGCCAGACCTTCCGGAGTACTCAGATGATAAAACTGAACAAGTTCAAATGGTTATGCGCTTCGGCTGCGATCATGGGGGGCCTGACGGGATCGACGGTCGGCTGTAGCAGAGCGTCGGCTGAGCCCGCTC
>JAUIKB010000530.1 GCA_030430975.1 Polyangia bacterium | reverse complement strand
AACCGCTTGGCGGCGAGCAGTCGCCGCAGCCGGCGAATGGCGTCGGTCCAGCGGCGCCCCCCGGGTACTGCCGATAGCAAGGCGACCGATCGGGCAGAGCCGCCGCGACCGATGGTAATCCGAACCATGGCTCGTCCCTGCCGCGGGCCAGCCGCTCGAGCTGCCTCGCGCGCCGGGTGGAGCGCCGGGCCTCCCCGTCCCATGCCGCGGCGGCGGTCGCGCTCGGCCAAGCCGTCGCGCAGATGTTGCTCGATTCGCGGGACGTGGCGGCGCGGCGCGTATCCTTTCGGATCGAGCCAAGCAGTGCCGTTACGGCTGAGCCCCAAGTCGATCCGACGGCGCGGGGCTGTGGACTGGGGCCCGCTCGCTCGACGCCCGCGGTCCTCAGTCGTCGCAGGCGCGCCGTCCCCTGCGTCGCCATCGGGTAGTGGTGCCTGTGCTGTCGCTACGCCCGCGACGCCGACTGCGGGCGTTCGAACACGTGGGGCCGACCGGCCCGCGCGCGCGGCGAGCGGCGCGTCCGTCGACGCTTGATCCGGCACGTCCACGGGCTCGGTGGGGTCGGTCACGACCATCAGCTCGATCTCGCGGCCTGCGAACGGCGGGGCTAGCGTCGGTTGCCGCTGTTGGGACCGAACCACCGCAAATATCCCAACGTGCAGCGCCGTCGCCGCGAGGAGCCAGAGTTCGCCGCGCGCTCGCACGCCGCTTGGATGTGGCGTACGCTACCGTCATTCAAACCAGCCGCTCGGTCGACGCATTACTTCGTCGGGCTCAAACGCGGATCTCCGTCCGCCTTGACGGCGACGCCACAGCGCGCGGCGAACCGACGCATGCCGGCCGCTCGGGCTGCCGATACCGATTCCGAGCCCAGCCAAACGCGATACCACCGGCTCGCGGCGCTGAGGTCACCCAGCGCACAAGCGGTGATGAAGCGCGTCCGCCGCGCCTCGGCGATTATGCGCGGCAGCATGAGTTCGCGGCGCATCGCCTCGTCGAGGTAATCGACAGCGTCCTCGTAGCGGCCGCGGTTAAACAGATTCTTGCCCAGCAGATACGCTGCCAAACCGTGCCGGCGGTCGCGCGCGTGCCACTGGCCCAGCGCGGCTGAGGACACGACCCAGTCGCGACCGTAGCGCGGCGAGCCGATCAGCAGGCTGACGATGGCGTGCCGTTCAGCCGGCGACATCTCCATCGCGGCTCGTTTGACGTCCTGATTGCGCAGCGGGTGTTCGCGGGCCGTCAGCTTGCGTACTCGGTCGTACAGGCGCCGCGCGTCTCGATCTCGACCCCGCACCAACGCCAGGTCTGCGAGCGCTTCGGTCCCACGAGCGCGAGTGCCTGGTGTCAGGCGCTCGTCTTTTGCAACGTCGCCGAAATGCTGTCGGGCCAGGTCGTCGCGGCCGATGCGCAGCGCGCACGTGCCGAGCGTGAGGCGTGCCCCAACGTGATTCGGATCGAGCGCGAGTACCTTGTGACACTCTTCACTTGCGCCCCGAGCGTCGCCACGTTCGAGCATTCCCCGAGCGATCTGGTAGCGGCCATCCACGACGTGCGGGCACTTCCGACCGAAGACGGCAGGACGATCGAATCGAGCTTTAGCAACCGCCCGCTGGGCATCACTGATTTCGACACTGTCCAACGATGCGCGGAACGCTCGATCGAGCGTTGCCAGATCCATGCCGACCAGATCAGACGGAGTCGCGCCGGCATACCAGCGCTTGAGGGCGTCTGCGCCGTGGTGTTGCCGAAACCAGCTCAGGAACGCGCCGCTCGCTGTGTAGGCGGCTGACGAATTTGTGCCTAGAAAACCCAGTTGAAACAGCCGGTCCATCGGCGGCAGCAGATCGAGATCGCGCATCGCACGTGCCCACTGCCGAATCGTCAGGTCAGCGTCCTCGCGGGGAGCGGCCGCTACGGCGATGCCCTCGATCAGTCCCGGATTGGCTAGCAGGCCGCGCAGCTTGCCGGCCACTTTCAGCGGCGGTTTCGCAAAGTCCCCGGCCACGACGTGGGCGAGCTCATGACCGAGCACGGCGTGCGGAAACCCCGACGCCTGAAGGTATACTTCGCGACGCCACGGTTTGGCTATGTAGACGTTCGCCGCGCCCATTAGGCGTCGTTTCTGGCTCGCGTCACGAAAGACGTAGGCTGTGATCGTTCCCACGAACCGATGCTCAAAATAGCGTTCGAGCTGGGCGATGTGTTGGTTGCAGTCGCGGGCGAACAGCCGCATCTCGCGGCGCCGCAGGGCGCGGTCGTGAACGACGGTGCAGCGTCCGTCGGTTTCGGTCCCGGCGAGCTCCAGCCGAATGGACCGCGAGGTGTGGTAGTGCCCGAGCTGGCTGCCCGAAATCGTGACGCCGCCGCTGACCACGGCACAGCCCGCACCCAAAACGACCAGACCGGCGCGGCCCGGCCAAGCGCTTTGGATTTGACCATCCCGAGCGAACCGAAGGTGCAGCGCAACCAGGTAGCCGAACGCCAGCGACGCCACGGTGCCGGCTCGATAGCTCAGCAGTTCGGGCGTCGCCCCGATGACCGTGTCGTAAACGCTGCCCGAGAAATACCCAAAGAAAGGGTCAAAGGCGAACACCATCGGGCTGGAGAAAAACCGATACAGGCTCACGCCGATGCCGATCACCGGCGGTGCCATCGCGCAGACCACGATGCCGATCGTGCGCCGCCGCGACCGGCGTGCGCGTTGATTCAAGACTCCGCCGACGCACGCGCCGACCGCGCCCCCGCACAGCGAACCCATCGCAGGGCCAAGCCCGAACAGGGTTAGGCCGGTCGGGACATCGCAGAAACCTACCCGCAGCCCGTGTAGCAGGGTGACGACCACCGCGATAAATGCGAACCACGCACCGATCGCCAGGCCTCGCGAGTACGCTCGAGCGGGCGAACGGCTGTCGCGCACGGCAAACGCCGCCGTGACCGCGGCGACGGATGGCAGCACCACTCCAGCAGCGACAGCGGCCTCGTAGTCCGGACCGGCAAACAGCGGGAGAAATCCAACCGCTCCGAGCGTGACTGCGACGACGATGCCTCCACGCACCGTCGGGCGTCGGACCTGGTCGCTTACAGATCCCATAACGCATCGCACTCCTGGGTGCAGGTCGTCGCGTGTTGGCGCCGGAACTGCGCGCAGTTGTCGCCGGACGCTGGACATCGGGCGTCCGCCGCGAGCTTGTCGCAGACGCGCTCGCACTTGGCGCGACGTTTGGCCCTGGATTCGCAGCCGAGCGTGACAAGCGCCACGGTAAGCCCGAGCGCGATCCAGCGCCGTGTCATGCCCGACGACCTAAACGGCGACGCCACCGGGACGCGATGCGACGTCGTCGTCCATCGGATCGCCGCCGGAAGGGCGATCGACATTCTCGAGTACGAGCGGGAGTACCTGATCCACCCGACTGACGAAGTGGAACCTGAGATCCTGTGCGACCTCATCGGCGACGTCGTCGAGGTCACGCCTATTTCGCTCCGGCAATACGATCTCCCGGATTCCCGCCCGATGTGCGGCCAGCACTTTGTCTTTGAATCCGTGGATCGGCAGGACGCTTCCGCGCAGCGTCAGCTCACCGATCACGGCGACGCTCGCTCGAACAGGCACGCCCAAGAACAGCGATGCGACTGCTACGAACATGGTTAGCCCGGCGCTGGCGCCGTCGCGGGCCACGCCACCCCGCGGGACGTGGAGGTGCAGGTCGACGTCCTTCATGAAGTCTCGCTTCAGGTGGAGCGCGTCCGTTTTGGACCGTACGAACGACACGGCCGTGTGTGCGGACTCCTGCATGATGTTTCGTAGGCTACCCGTCACGCGGATCCGCCCCTTGCCGGGCATTCGCGAGGCTTCGACGACCAGGATGTCGCCACCGGTCGACGTCAGGCTCAGTCCAGTGGCGACGCCCGGGTGCAGGTTTCGTTCGGCCAGCTCCGGACGGAACTTTGTGACGCCGAGCACGCGCTCGACGTGCTCTCGGTCAACCTCTTCGTTTTCAACGGCCTTCCCTTCGGCGAGCCGCACGGCAACCTCGCGACACACGGCGGCGATCTCGCGCTCCAGCCCGCGCACCCCCGCTTCTCGAGTATATGAGTCGACGATGGTTTCGAGGCCCAGTCTGCTGAAACGCAGGTGTTTCTCGGTCAGGCCGTGTTCGAGCAGCTGTTTCGGTACCAAGAATTGCTCAGCGATGTTGAGCTTGTCGATCCGCGCATACCCAGGGACCTCTATGGTCTCGAGGCGGTCCTTCAACGCGTCCGGGATGTTTTGATAGTAGTTGGCGGTGGCCAGAAATGTGACCTGCGAGAGGTCGAACGGCAGTCCTAGGTAGTGATCCTCGAAGGTATCGTTTTGTGCTGGGTCGAGCACTTCTAGCAGCGCCGACGCTGGGTCACCGCGCACGTCCGCGCCTAGCTTGTCCACCTCGTCGAGCACGAGCACTGGGTTTTTGGTACCCACCTTTTTGAGCGCCTGGATGATGCGTCCCGGCAGGGCTCCAACGTAGGTCCGCCGATGGCCACGCACCTCGGCCTCGTCGCGCACGCCCCCGAGTGCGATTCGGCCATATTCGCGGCCCATCGAACGCGCGATAGAACGTCCAAGCGATGTCTTACCCACGCCCGGAGGCCCGACGAACAGCAGGATCGGGCCACGTTTGTCGGCGCGCAACTGACGTATCGCTACGTATTCGACAATGCGCTTTTTGACCTTTTCCAGGCCCCAATGGTCTTCGTCAAGGCACTTGCGCACCTCGGAGACGTCGATGCGGTCGGGTGTGGTGCGGGTCCAGGGCAGATCGGCGAGCCATTCGACGTAATTGCGCGCGACGTTGAATTCGGCTGACTGTGGCTGCATGTTCGCGAGCCGCCGCAGCTGTTTGCGGGCTGCCTTCAGCGGTTCATTGGGGAGGTCGGCTTGAGCGACGCGTTCGCGGAGTTCTTCGAGTTCATCGTCGTCAGTGACTTCGCCTAGCTCTTCCCGAATGGTCTTGAGCTGCTGGCGC
>JAUIKB010000529.1 GCA_030430975.1 Polyangia bacterium | reverse complement strand
GTACGACAAGGTGTTGGCAGAGCTAGTGGCGGCCAGCGGGCTCGACGCCGAGGTCGTCAAGCAGGCGCACTTCGCGATCTACGCGCTCGCCAATATCATGACGACGCACAACGTCTCCCATGATTCGCTGCAGAAAATTGCGTTCCAGAAGCTGCTGATCATCGAGAAGCTAAACCGCGGACAGAAACAGGTCGATCCGTTTGACCCCAACCGCCCGAAGGACGAATCGCTGGCGGATCTGACGCTCGCGCTGCAGCTGATAGAGGACGGCCACCGTCAAATCAGCGCGCGCCGTGCCGACGTGCTTGCGATGATGGCCGTGCTGGCGAAATACGACGCCGAGGGCGCGGTAGACGCCTTCAAGGAGCTCACCGCTGCGTCGCTGAAGGAGGCCGCCGAATTCCGCGCCGAGCGCAAGCGTCCCACCGCCGAGGACTACGGGGTGGCTCCGGCTTCGCTGCCGTCACCGCTGTCGATCAACAAGGCGATCGAGGAGAAGATCGGCTTCATCGGCGATCTGCTCAAGGTGGCGCAGGGCGTGATCACCGCCAACCCCTCGATGACGCTCGATGGTCTAGCGAAGCTTGCGCCGGAGGACAGCTCGATTCAGACCGCGCTCGAAGGACTGTCGGCCGCGACGTCCGGGGACATCGTCGGCACGATCGATGCCGTAGCCGAGCTTGCTGGTGAATCGGAAACGGTTGATCGCATCAAAGCCACGCTCGGGAAGCTGAGCGACGCAAAGGCGGCGATCGAGGGCGGCGCTGAGACAGTTAAAGACGGCGCAAAAAAACTGCCGTAGCGGGCATCTCCGCGGCGTTGCTCAGCTACTTCAACTCGCTGGCCAACAGATCGTAGGGCGCCAGCGGTTCGGTTACGACGCCGTCACCGGCATCCGCGAACAGGCGGGCGCGCACGCGCCGACCTTCGGCGGTGGTGTCGAACTCGAGAACGATCAAGCTTCGTACTTCGACGCCTTGGGCGCTCTCGCCGACGCAGCGCTGTACTTCGGTGTCGGATGCGGCGCACACCGACGCGCTCGCCGACATCGGAGACGACGTGAATTCCGGGACGGGATAGGGCAGCGGCGTCGGGTTGAGACGCACGCTCGATCGGTGGGGTCCGCCGGACGCGAACATCAGTCCCTCAACGCCAGCGTCGCGTAGCTCGGCAAGAAGTCGATCGCGCGAGTTGAGAAACGGCCCCCACGCCTTGTCGCCGCTAGTCAAGCCGAAGCGCGCGCCGCTCAGCAAGATCTTGAACGTTGCAGTCGAGCTCTTGAGTGCGTCGATCAGCCACGTTCGCTGCGCGGACCCAAGCAACTCTACGTCTGGATCAGCGGCGGCAGCGACGAGCGTTGGGCGGAAGTAGCGCGTGTCCAGGCCGAAGAACTCGACGTCTGCGTACCTATACCGATAGTAGATACCCGGACCGAGCGCGGGGTCCCGTGGGTTCAGGAAGTACTCTTCGAACGCCTGAAGCGACGCGGCGCGGCCCGGCAAGCTGGAGTCAGCATTGTTGCCGCCGAAGTCGTGGTCGATCGAGGCGCGTGGCGCGGTAGTTCCAGCGTAGGTCCTCGAGCTGGTCCGTGTTACCATAGTGAATATCGCCGAGATAGGCGAACAGATCCGGCGTCTTGCCGGTCATCGTAACGATGTCTTCGAACGAAGAGAAGTCGTTGCCTTGTGGCGAGAAAAAGCCAATTGGCGTGGGGTTGCCGGACGCGGTGCCACGCCGGGCGCACGACCCCAGCACCAAGCTGAATGATGGTGATGAGTCCGTGGCGGGCGCCGTGCGGATCGGAGCGACAGGTGTCACCGGCTGGCCGTCCACGTCGATGCGATAGTGATAGGTGGTGCCCGGCTCGAGCGCGTCGACCCGGAACTTCGCAACGAAATCGGCGTCGGGCGACGGGTAGGCGGCGGCAACGCGGACGGCGTCAACCATCGACGCGTCTCGGCCGAGGTGCATCGTTACAAGGCGCGTGGCGTCGGCTCGCGCCCATACCGAGACACTCGTTTCGGTGGGAGGTCCAAGCATTGGCCCGTGCGTGACGGTGCCCGCGCTGCTGGGTGCGGAACCGAACCCACCGTAGCAGCTGCCGCAGGTCGTCTTCGGTTCGAACGAGTGCTCGGCTCCCGAGTTCAGCAGAGGGATCGACGATTCGCAGAACAGCGGCTCGCCGTCAGCGCGAATGGATACGCAGGAAGGCTGCCACGCGGTGCCAGAGACATGGCGCAGCACGACGCGATCGATGTCGGCCCGAGCCAGCGTTCCACCTTGTGACGCAACGTCGACGAAGTAGACGTTGTCGCCGCCGGGCAGGCGCTCGCGGTACGCTTTGCGGTCGGTGCTGCTGAGCGATTCGCGCCCGTCCCGAAAAGCCCGAAAGCAGCGCGAGGCCGTCAGGCACACATCGACGACGGCGTCCTGTGCGGAGTCGTTGACGGGCAGATCCGTCGTGTGCGCCGTTACCACCAGCGTCTTGATGTTCGCGCCTGGGGCCGGCTTGTTCGGCAATTCGACCGGGACGCGCCATGGCGCAACGGCGTCCGAGGTCGCATCGATCGTTGCATCGGTCGTGGCGTCCGGGTTGCGGTCCGGTTTGGCGTCGCCGATCGGCGTATCGGTGCCGGCATCCGATGCAGACGCTGACGAGTCGGACGTGGAATCGGAACAAGCCGTCAACCCGCATAGCAGGATGGGCGCAAGCGAAAGGTGACGCATCGGATCGAGTCTACTGCACCGGCGGGAGGATCGCCGGGTTGGGCAAGGGCCACACGCACTGAGCGCTGGCGAAACGAGGCGGTGGCTGGCTACACTGCGTCGCCGTGACCGAGTCCCACGACGTCCCGAAACTGCCGGTCATGGAGCGCTTCGGGCTCGAATTTTTCCGTCGGCGCGCCAAGACGCTCGAGCGCGTGACCGCCGACGATGACATCCATATTCTCAACCCCGACGAGCTTCGGCAGCTCAGGCGGATCGAGACCGGTGTGGTGATTCGGGCTGCGATCGCCGGCGGGCTGTCGGCGCTGGTCTGCGCGCTGGCGGAGATGAACGCCGGCAAGCTCGGGCTTAGTTCCGAGGCCGCCACCACGGCGGGCGTCGTCGAGTACTGGGCGTTCATCGGAGTCGTCACGATCGTCGCTACGATCGCCGAGATCGCGTTCTTGTACTGGGATTCACTGCGGTCGGTCCACGAGCTGGCGCGGGCCGCGGATCTGATGATGTTCGGCGACAGCGCCGAACAGGAAGCGACGACGACGGCGGCGGCGCTCGCGCGCGCTGCGCTCGAGCTGCCGAACCCGAAGGAGGGTCGGTACGCGATCGATCCCCACCGTGAGGTGTCGAAGATCGTGCTGGTGGTGGTGGGGCTGCTGTACAAGGTGAAAGTCGGCCTGACGGCGTTCTTGCTCAAGGCGCTGATCCGGCGGGCGCTGAGCCGGGCGGCGCTCAAGATGTACCTGGTGCTGGTAAGTGTGCCGGTGACGGCGGCATGGAACGCGGCCGTCGCGTGGTGGGTGATCCGCGAAGCGCGTCTACGCGTGATGGGGCCGTCGGCAGCCAAGGCGCTGGTCGCGTCGGTGTTCGAAAACGCGCCGGAGCTGTCGCCGGTTGCTCAGGTCGAAGCGCTGCGTGCCGTGGCTGGATCGATCGTTCGAACGCACGACCTGCACCCGAATCTGGTTGCGCTGTTCGAAGAGGTGCGCAGTCACATCGGCGAGCAAGAGGCGCCGGACCTCGACGACACGGCGCTGTTCGTCGAGCAGCTGCGCGGTTTGTCGGCGCCGGAGCAGGAACTCGTGCTGCGAATTCTCGCGCTCGGCACGGTGCTCGACGGACGCTTGAGTCGCGACGAGCGGGAGCTGGTTGCCGCCGCCAAGCAGGCGTGCGGCCGGGACGACGACGTCGCTGCGCTCAAGACGCTCCAGAAGACCTTCGTGCGTGGGCGTCCGATCACCGGTGAGTTGCTGCAGCGGGCGGTCGCCTAGCGCTACTGGTAACCTTTGGCCTGAAGCGAGAACAGGTGCGCGTAGTGGTCGCCGAGCTCCATCAGATCTTCGTGGCTGCCGCGCTCGATGATGCGGCCGTGTTGGATGACGACGATCTGATCGGCCATGCGCACGGTTGAGAACCGGTGCGAGATCAGGATCGCGATGCGGTTGTCGGTGAGGCGTCGGAAGTGTTCGAAGATCGTCGCCTCGGCGGCCGCGTCCATCGCGGCGGTGGGTTCGTCCAGAACGAGGATGTCGGCGCCCGACCGCATAAACGCTCGTGACAGCGCGATCTTCTGCCACTGGCCGCCCGACAGCTCGCGGCCGTCTTTGAACCACTTGCCGAGCTGAGTATCGAAGCCGGCCGGCAGCTCTTCGATGAAGTCGCGCGCCATGCCTTGGTCGCTGGCGTCTCGCCAGCGCTGTTCGTCGTCGAAGTGGTCGACGTCGCCGGCGCCGACGTTCTCGCCGACCCGCAGCTGGTAGCGCGTGAAGTCTTGGAAGATCACGCCCACGCGGCGTCGCAAGGTTTCCTCGTCCCACTCGCGCAGGTCGCGACCGTCCAGCACGACACGCCCGCTATCGGGTGTGTACAAGCGAGTCAGCAGCTTGATCAGCGTGGTCTTGCCGGAACCGTTGTCACCGACCAGCGCCAGTGACTCGCCGGGTTTCACGTGCAGATCGATTTCCGATAGCGCGGGTTCATCGGCGCCCGGATACGTGAAGGTGACGTTCTCAAACCGCACGCCGTCGTCCGGCACCGGCCCGCTCGTTTCGTGGCCTTCGGCGTCAGCGACCGGCGTTTCGAGGTATTCGTAAAGCGTCGACAGGTACAGATTGTCCTCGTACATGCCGCCGATCGAACTCAGGATCGCCGACACTGCGGACTGACCCTGGCGAAACAGCATGAAGTACATCGTCATCTGACCGAGCGTGATACGCCCCAGCACCGTCGTGAACGCGACCCAGCCGTACGCCGCGTATAGGGTCAGCGTGCCGATCAGCCCAAGGCCGAATCCCCACGAGTCGCG
>JAUIKB010000528.1 GCA_030430975.1 Polyangia bacterium | reverse complement strand
GGTCGTTGTAAGAGGCCCGCTCGACGGGCTGTGTTTCGGCGAACATCAGCTGCTTAACGCCATACGTCACACACAGGTCATGAAACGCCTGCAGCTGGTGCCGATTGCGGGGGTTGATCACCGGTTGAACCGTGACCCGAAAGCCGTCGTTGGCAGCCAGGGCGATGGCCATGAGCACCTTGCGAAACGACCCTTTTCCACGGATGTAGTCGTGGACATCCTCCGTGGCGCCGTCGAGGCTGATCGACAATCCGACGAGCGAACTCTGAAGTTCCACGAGCTCGCGGCGAAGGCGTGGGTAGCTATTGCCGTTGGTGACGAAGTGCCAGGAGAAGCCGCGTTCGTCGAGGAGTCGGCCAAAGTCGACGAAGCGCCGGTGAAGGGTAACCTCGCCACCGGTGAACACGATATGGGGCTTTCCGAGTACCTCCGCTTGGGTCAGAATCGACTCAAAGAGGTCGAAGTCGAACTCGACCTCTGTTGCGAGATCCGCGCGCAGACAATGCTTGCACCGCAGGTCGCAGTGCTGTGTGAGTTCGATGCCTAGTTGGACGTGGTTGCGGTACCGGGGGTGCCGTCCCACGCCGCTTAGAAGACCGTGCCCATCGTCACATTGGACGTGGACATCGGCGCTGGTGTCGCGGCCTCGAGGTCGATCATTTTCGACAGTTCCTCGTTGGACACTTTTCGACCCGCCAGTTCGACGAGCTTGAGGACGGGTTTGACGTACTTCTTCGGTGAGTTGTCGCTCATTTGATGAGTCCTGCCTGAGTCAGCGTGTGGATGTAGATGGCGGTGTCTGCAAGCGCGACATCTTCGGGAATCGAGTACTCGTCGGCGACCATCGTCGCGATCTCAGTCACGGTGCGCTTGCCGTCGCAAAGTAGGAGGATCGAGCGGCCTGTGGCGTTCAGTTCGAACTTGGCGATACCGGCGGAAGCGCCGTCTGCGTTGAGGCGTGCAACACTCAGCGGACGCATCGTCTCGGCAGCCTTAGCCGAGACCGTGCCCGTCGCGACCGGTGCGGCGGCTAGAGCTGCCAGAGCGCCCAGCGCCCGACGTCGACTACGGCTGGAGGGTAGCTTCGAGGAGGTGTTCGACAGCTTCTTGCGATTCGATAAGATCATGGTTGAGCCTGAGTATTCCTGTGCGGGCGTGGTTGGTCAAGCTTGCGAGCGCGGACAGGTGCGGTTTCGCAAGTGGTGGATATAACGCGACAAAGACGTTCTGTTTGACGAGTTCGCGGACAACGGGTGCCGCCGGTGTGGGATCGAAGCGGCTCGGGTTGTCCTGAAGCCGAGTCAGCTGACATACAGCGCCGATCGAAGCGGCCGACTGGCATTGTCGAGGGTGAGGTTTCAGGCACCATCTGGGACCGTCGACGGTCGGAGCGGAGAGGGCTGCCCGAGGCCGGTCGGCATCGGTCAGCAGTGCGGGATCGAGGGCGAAATCCCGGTAGAGTGGAAAGCAGCGCGCTCCCTGGGCGTCGACGCGGAACAGTACCCCGTCGTCGGCGATGTAGCGCGCCCCGGCCGCCATCGCACGGTAGGTGAGGGTTGACTTGCCGACGCCAGAATCCGCGACGCCCAGAAGCGCTCGCCCCTTCCATTCGAACGCCGCACCGTGAACGTAGAAAACCCCTTGCATTCGCAGGAGTTCGCCAAGGGCGATCGGAAATAGGCGGTGAGCCGCTACAAAGCACGCGTGAGGATCCTTCGGCACTAGTAGATGCGCCCGACCGCTGGAGTATTCGACGCGGGCCGAACATCGACCGTCGCTCATGAGCAGCTCATCGCCCTGGAGCCACCCGTGGATCATGCGGTCTGATGTCAGTCGAAACGTGGGCGGGGTGTGGGGAACGGGCTCGCACCCGCCAGCGCCGATGCGGATGTGGATCGGCGATGTGTCGCCTCCCGACGCCACGTGCGACTTAGCGTGCCCGTACAGCTCGTCAAGATCCGCATCGAGATAGTCGCAGCGAGCGTCAACGTGTACGGGGATTTCGGCCAACAGGAGCTGCATGACGTGTTCGAGCGGCGAGCCCGCGCGCGGACCTTACCCCAGTCGCTGGGGCTTTGCGCGCGGCGGGTGACCAACGCCGGACTTAGGGCAACCGTGTGCGGAGCCGCGCTAGTTCTTCCTGGAGGGCGCGCAGCGGGCGCAAGACGTATTCTCCGGCGCGTCCGACGGGTCCGGCGTCGGGTTTGTTGGCGGCGAGTTCGCTCCAGGTGGGGAGCGTCCGACGCATCACGTAGTAGGGCACGCGGCGAGGTCGCATGAGGCAGATTCGCAGCGCTTCTTGGGCGTAACCGCGTGGTGGCGGGCTGTTCGCAACGGTTCGCGGCGGCAGTAGCCGAGCTAGCAGGCGCGCGCCGTGTGCAGCTAGAGCCGGTGTCGGGAGCTCGAGGTAGCCTGCTTCTTTGGCGATCGCGAGCCCGTATTCGACCGTTGCACTGAGGTGAGTTCGCCTTGCGAAGGCCAATGCCGCGTCGTGATGTTCCGGCCAAATGTCCCAAGCGCGCCCCACTTCTCGCGCGATGCGCAGTTCGCGGAAGTGGTGGAGCGCGAAGTGGACCGCGAGGTGGACGATGATGTGCTCTGGGGCCATGACAGGGATTTCGCGGCTGCCGTGCGAGTAGGTGCGTCGACCGCTCCATAGTGCCGCGAGCGGTACGGGAAACTCGATGGGTGAGAACGCGTGCCAGTGCAGCTCGAGCATGACCCATTTACCGTTCGGTAACATTCGTACGAGCGGATGCTGGTAGTTCGTGACTAGATCGTCGGCCAGTCGACGCGGTGCCATGCTGCGGTACCCGAGCTGTTTGAGTGCGACGAAGGCTGTCCAAGCGTCTTGTCGCTGGACGAGAACGTCGTTGTCGCCGCGGGGATACTCCTCGAGCGTCCCGAAGAGCTCCCGAGCCATCGTGACCCCTTTCAGCGCGATCCAGGGTATTGCCGAACGTTCGAACACCTCTGCGACGTGAAACAGCTCTTGTTCGAGAAGCAAATTGTGAAACACCACACGCAGCCGCCGACCGCTCGCGGCGTCGGTACCGTCGGCGCTTGACTCGCGTACGGGCGATGCTGGGTCATGTTGCCGACGCATAGGGAACGCCGCGCGCGGGACAGCCGCGCCGGCGCTCCGGAACTTGGCACACGTCTCAGTCTTTGTGGAGTGCTACCGGCTAGGGCATTCGGCAGCACGCGCTTTGGACTCGCATGGCGGTGAAATGCAGCGCGCCGCGGAGGACATCGTCCCGGCGGCACGCCAGCTGAATGCAGCTCCTAGCGACGGCGCCGACGCGCAGCCGCCAGGCCGAGACCGGCAATCGCGACCGCCCACCCATAGCCGCTTGGCGCCTGATTCGTCGGCGTGCGGCAGCCGCACCCGGCTCCTTCAAGGCGCGCCGGGCCGGTGCCACCCGAACCACCTGAGCCGCCGGCTGCGCCTGAGCCGGCCTCCGCACCCGAACCGCCGGAGCCGCTCGTGCCCGAGCCTGCCGAGCCGCCGGAGCCACTCATGCCGCCGGAGCCACTCATGCCGCCGGAGCCGCTCATGCCCGTTCCTGCCGAGCCGCCGGAGCCGCTCATGCCGCCGGAACCTGCAGAACCGCCGGCTCCCGCGGAGCCAGCGCTGCCACCGGAACCTCCGGCGCCTGCTGAGCCTCCGGCGCCTGCTGAACCTCCGGCGCCTGCTGAGCCACCCATGCCGCCCGAGCCACCGGTACCCGTGGGTGAACACGAGCCGATCGTGCCGTCGCTGGAACTACACATCTCGCCCACCGGGCAGCCGTTACCCCCGGTGCCGCGGCAGCCGTTTCTGCACATGGCCGGGGCTTGACCCGTGTCGCATACAGAGCCGCTCGTCGTGGAGCCGCACTCGCTGTCGTTCACGCAGTCCAGTGGAGTGCAAACCGAAGGAAAGCCGACGCACTGGAAGCCGTTTTCGACCAGGCAGTTCGAGTCGCATCCGTCGCCATCGACCGGTGGGGACTGGAGCTGGTCGCATTGCTCGCCCGGATCCTGTTGGCCGTTGCCGCACTTGTTGCACGCGGCGATGCCGACCGGAGTGGGGAAGCCCGCCATGTCGGTCTCGTTGTAGCGAGCCCAGTTGGGTGTCGTCTCCGCTGTTTGCTGGACGGACGGGGGCGTGGGTGTGAGGTCCATGAGGCCTGCTTCGTCGTTCCTGTTGGACTCGGAAACAGCGAGTGATTCCTCGCAATTGTCGTTGCGGAGCGAGAAAGCCAACCCCGGGATCAGCGGGGGGTCTTTGTCGAACCCGGTTGCCGTCGGGACGCCGAGCGGCGCCAGGGTGCCCGCTGACAAGTCAAGGCGGAAGAACTGGCTGCCGGCGCCGGAGCTGTACGTCGCTGAGAAGTAGGCGTCTCCGTTCTGACTGATAGCCAGGTCGCCGCCGTTGTATGTGCCGCCTCCGGGGGCGGGCGGAACGGTGATGGCCGCGCCCTGTAGGGTGAGTGACGCGACGTCAAAGCGGCGAATCTCTTGGGTACTAAGGTTGAACACCCAGAGGTTGCCGGCCAGGTCAAAGCCAGCACCGGTCAATCCAGCGGGGACCAGCGTGCCTGCGCCGACGGTTGTAGCTTGGCTTGTCGACCGGTCGATCTCGACCAGTCGAACCGAGTTGCCGACGGCCTCAAACCCGAACAGGTCTCCGTTTCGATCCATCGCGATCGCAGTGATGACGAGGTTCGCGGTGCCCCGTTTCACATCGCTCAGCTCGACGAAGCCGCCGACGCCAGTCTCTTGCGCGCTGAAGAGCTTCGTCGCGTTTCGGGGTCCCGATGATATCGGAGTGCCGTTCGCAGCGCGGTTGTACCGCATCGAAACATAGAACGTCGCGTCGGCGGTTCGAGGGGCGAACGTTGCGCCCATCGAGGCGAGTAAGGCGAAACCGCACATAGCGGAGCGGAGTGAGCGTCCAGGGAGGCGTCGTGACGTGGTCTTCATTTGGCTGTCCTGTGTAAGCAATGGGCGCGGCCGCAGGCCCGCGGCGCAGCGGGTGTAGC
>JAUIKB010000527.1 GCA_030430975.1 Polyangia bacterium | reverse complement strand
AGGACCTATCGGGTCACTGAAGCGCATAATCCTGCATTGATCGAGTCCAACCCAAAGGCTGCCATCTCCGTCGGTAACCAAATGAAATACGTTGCCCGGTGGTTGCAGTACAAAATCCGCAGGTGAGCCAAACTGACTAAATGGGGGCGAGAATCGGAGCAAGCCCAGATCTGTAGCGACCCAGACGCGTCCGCTTGGGTCGACTGCCAAGCGTGTGGCGACATCGAACCAGCAAATGGCGGGCGAATCTTCAGAGCACTGGGGGGTCTCTGGTCGTTCTAGAGTATCGAAGCTGGGTTTACCGAGGAGCGCTGTGGCTGATGTTTCGGCTGCCAACGGTGCCGAAAAGCGGAGCACTCGGCGGCCATCGGCAACCCATGCTTCGCCGGAGGGCCCGATCGCAACATCCTCAAAGCGAACGACGCAATTCGCGGCTGCGTCTACGATCTCGCGACCTGCAAACACCTCTCTGGGGCAGCCCTTCTGGAACTCCTGTGCACCAGCGCTGGAGCCAACGAGAACGAGAAGCAGAGGAAGGTACTTAGGAGGATTACGGAACAGCATCGAGAAGAGTCTAGCAGCAGCCTGTCGGGCCAGCATCCAAGACAGGCGTCTGGTTTGATAGCTAAGGGATTGCTGCACTTATTGGGTGGTGACAAGGTGGAAACCCGGTGCCAGCCTCATGATCTTGCGGTCTGCCTAGTAAATCGCTGATTCTATTACATATACTCTGTGCAGCCGGATTCCGGCCGACCATCGAAGGGCATGCACCTATTCCCCCATTCTCAAGCTCAACTCCTCTTCTTCAGCTCCCTTCAGCTTTTCAATGAGGGCGTCCTTGTCGCGTTCGTGGTCCTCGAGCAGTTCTTTCAGAAACGCGTCCTGCTCGTCTATGAGCTCTTGGCGGACAGCGTCGGCGCCAGCACGCAGCTTCTGAGCCTGGGCGAGCGCTTCATCCCGCTCAGCTGTGCGCTCCTTGAGCGCTTTGGTAACGATGTTGAGTTCTTCAGCGATCGCGCTAGTTGCAGCGCCCTGTTTCGACCTCGCGGCGGCTAGGTCATCTGCGGCTGTCTTCGCTCGCGCTTCGGCCGCCGCAAGCTGCTGCTCGAGTTTCGCGCGGCGGCTTTCGTCGCTTCGGGTTCGGGTCTCGGATTCGACGAGCTTCGCGTTGGATGCGTTGAGACGTTCCCGAACCGCTTCGAGTTGCTCTTCGGCGGCGGACCGCTCGGCGCGTTGTTCGTCGCGTTCGGCGATCAGCTTCCGCGCGAACGCTGCCTGCTCGGCGCTTGCATCCCGCAACTGCGCGAGCTGCTGTACCTGTTCAGCCAGGTCACTCTTGGCCTGCTTCGTCTCAGCGCGGGCATCGCTTAGGCGCCGCTCGATCGCCTCGGCGCGCCGGTCGAGGCTGATGCGCAGCTCTTCGCCGGCTGTGACTTGCTTCTTGAGCTCTTCGAGTGCGGCCTGTTTGTCGGTTCGGACGACCGCGATGTCGGACTCGACGCTGGCGATGTGGTCGCGCGACTGCTTCCACAGTTTCTTGAGTTCGCCAACTTGAGCGAGCGCAGCGCTGCGGGCCGCTCGGGCCTCACTCAGGTCCGCTTCGAGTCGTGCGACCCGCTCCGGCAAATCCCCCAGCGTTGCCAGTCGCTGTCGTAGGTCGCTGAGCTGCTCGTCTTGTTCTCGAAGCCGCTGCTTGTCGGAGGCTACCGAACGTTGGAGGTTTGCGCGCTCTATCCCCAGCGTGGCTAAGCTGGCCGACAACTTCTTGCCGCGCGCTGTCTCTTCGGCGAGTTGCCGCCGAGCCTCGTCTCGCTCGCGGACGCGCTCCGCCAGCTCGGCGGTTTGCTTCTCGTGTTCCGTCAGGATGGCTTCACGGGCGGTTTCCAGCGCGGCGTGTTGAGCGCGCAGGTCGTCGAGTTGGGAGCTGGTGCGCGCCGCGAGCTCCTCACTCGATTTCAAGCGTTCGACTACCTTGCAGTGGGCCGCGCTCGCCTTCGCCGCGTCCCGTTCAATCGCGCTGAGGAGCGACCCGACGTCGGAGGGCGACTCACCTGGTGCCGCCGACGCCGCGGGTGGCTCCGTCCAGCCGCTATCCGGAGCCAATTCGGCGTCTTTTCCCGGCGGCGGAGCGGTTGAAGGCATCGCTCCAGGATACCGTCTTTTTGCGAAAACCGCCCGAGAACCTGGATTCCCGTAGGAACCACCCCAAAACCCGCGGGGCTATGCGACGATCACCGCGCGATGCCCTCCACGCAGTCACTTTCCCGAGACGAAATCATGCAACCAGACGCCGCACACCAGGATTCCGAACTCAATCCATCGGGGAAGCTCCTGAGCGAGCTGGTGGAGAAGTCCCTTATCGACGGCCTGCAGACTCCGGAGGCGTTCGTCGATCGCTTCCCGCCGGACGCTGTGATGACTGAACTCGCCGAGGCGCCGAAGGTTCGAGCCGCGATTCTGACTAGGTGTCTCGGCCTCCCTGAACACACGGCGGAGCTGCTTTCGGCTGACGTCGCGGGCGCCACCGTCGCGACCGCTCTCCGCGCCAACGATGTGACGGCGGCGACGCTGGTAGCGAGTTTTGCCCCGGAGGCCCGTGTCCAAGCGCTGCCTTGGGCCGCGCTGTGGGCGTTCGTGACCGGCGGCGAGTGGTGGAAGCAAAGTACAGACAGCGCCGTCGGCTTCATGAAGTACCTGCTGGAGCGTGCACAACACCATGGACTGATGGATCCGGGGGTGTGGCGCGACGGACTCACGGTGGGCAAACTCGCGGCCACACTGCCTCGACCGCTGCTTGAGCGATGCTTCGAGCGAGCGGCCACCCTCGGCGCCGGGAACAAGTCGTTTTCCGGCGTCGAGTTGTTCTCCCTCGTATCGCCGGCCGACCTGGTCGAGTCGTTCGAGCTGCCGTACCTGTTCGACCGCGTCGTGCTTCCGATGGCGCGTCGGAGCCATTTTCTAGTCGACTCGGGCACAATACCGCCGCAGCGCAGCACCCAGACCGACATGGGAGCGGCGGCTGACGAGGTTTCGTCCCAACGTCAAGGTAAGAAAAAGAAGAAGAGTGGCTGAGGTAGCGACGGCGTGACGAATCGGACCCTACTAGCCAGCATCATGACTGCGGTGAGCTGCTATTGTGGAGATCGAATGCGACCAGGAATTCCTTTGCTGATCGGGCTCTGCGCAGCGGGTTGCGACAGCGACCCGAAGCCCACCACGACCGCGCCGCCCAGCGCCTCGCCCGCGGCTTCAGTTGCCGCGGCACCGTCGGCGGACCCTGGGCCGCAGGTCCCCGCCTCGAAGCGCGAGCCAGCAACCTTTGCGGCGTCGGACGGCGTCGCCCTGGCCGGCGATTTCTACTCGGCAGCTGACAAGCGAGCCCCCGCGGTGGTGTTCATCCATCGGTTTCGCGGTGACCGGACCGAGTTTCGAGATGTCGCGGACCTCCTGGCCAAAAGCGTTCCGCGCTATCACGTCCTCAATTTCGACCTGCGCGGGCACGGTGATTCAAAAACCGCGAAGCTCGCGAAGGGCGCGAAGGTGAAGCAACCGAGGCGCTCGTATGACTGGACGACGATGAAGCCGAAGGACATGTCGCTCTTCACCAAGGACGTGAAGGCGGCGATCGAGTTTGCGTTGGCCGCGAGCGACGGTCAGTCGGATCGGGTGGTGCTCCTGGGCTCATCGCTCGGAGCGGCATTGGCTGCAGACGTCGCGGGTGACGATAGGCGGGTCAGCGCATTGGGCTTGATTTCGCCAGGCGCAGCGATCGAGGGATTCGATCTGTACAAACGGTTCGCCGAAGTCAGAACGTTACCAACGCTGCTGATGGGTTCGAAACAAGATACCGTCGCTGCTGACCCGTTGACCTCGCTGCAAAAGATGTCCCCGACCGCCGTGGTGAAGCTATACGACGCCAAAGCGCACGGCGCGGCGGAGCTCGCGCGGAACGTCACCGAGTTTCCAACAGACGTGCAGGCGTGGTGTGCAAAGGTGTTTGACGAGAAGCCCAGACCCCGGTTGCTAGAAAATCAAACGCCTCGGCCTAAACGACCGCCGGCCGTCGCGGCGCAGATCCCAGCGGCCCCGAGCGAGGCGAATTAGTGCGTCGCGTTTTGATTGTAGAAGACTCGGTCAGCATGCGGACGTTCGTCCGAGCTGCGCTTGAGGCGTCCACCGAACTGGCCGACGTGGAACTTGTGGAAGCAGAGGGCGGTTTCGACGCTCTTCGCATGCTCCCCCGCGGACGATTCGATCTGGTCATCACGGACGTCAACATGCCCGACATCAACGGCTTGGAACTCGTGCGGTTTATCCGCCAAAGTGATCGGCACGCTGAAACGCCGATCTTGTTGATTTCCACGCGAGCGTCCGACCGCGACCGCGACCGCGGACTGGCTCTAGGCGCGAGCGAGTTCCTCGCGAAACCGTTCACCCCGGAAGATCTCTGTGATCTAGTGCTGAAACACTTCGAGAAATCGAGTGCTGACACCTAGTTCTCCAAACACTTCAGCGCCCTCGTCGGGGCCAGCGCCGGGGGGCTGAGTGGCAGAAGGCGATAAGGCTAGAGAAGAGTTCTTCTCGGAAGCGCAAGAGATCATCGAAGCATTCTCTCTGAGCCTACTGGAGCTCGATGCTTCGCTGAAAGCTGGGAGTCCGGATCCCGCGCAGATCAACGAAGCCTTTCGGGCGGTTCACACGCTCAAGGGACTGGCAGGGTTGTTCGGTGCCGCCAAGATGGGCGCGCTGTCCCATCGTCTAGAGGACGTCCTCGACGGACTTCGGCTCGGGAAGATCGATCTATCCGCCAGCACGCTCGACCTGCTTTTTCAGGCAGTGGAACTCTACGGTCATGTTCTTCGTGTAGAAAAAGAACAGCTCGACGAGCCGCTGACGGCGGTCGACGCCCTGTGCGAACTGCTCGAAGACGTCAACGCGACAGATTCTTCGTTCGATGATCCGGTCAGCAGCTACGAGCTCGATCCCGGCGTGCTCGGAGTGCTGACCGAGTATGAAGAACACCGGCTGCGAACC
>JAUIKB010000526.1 GCA_030430975.1 Polyangia bacterium | reverse complement strand
GCGGGCAGGCGCGGCGCGAGCCACAGCGTGCCGAAGCCGGTGGTGGTGGTGACGCGCAACTCACCGAACACCTCTTCTTCGCTGTCGCGGATTCGGGCGGAGGCGGTGTCGAGGCGGCGCACCACCACGCGTTCTGTGGCGAGCGGGCCGGCAGTGGCGCCGATAAAAAAACCACCCGTCGGGACCTTGGCGACGATCGGCTGAAAGATGTCCGGTCGTTCGTACGCCAACAGCCACGCCGAGGCCGTCACGTTGTGAGACTCCGTGCCGAGCTCGGGGTCGTCCGGCCTTTCAGCGCCGCACGCGACGACCGATGAGATGATGATGGCCAAGCCCGCCGGCAGGAAGCATGAAAACGTTCGCATCACCCTAGCCTGCAACGTTCGACGCGCATCGACTGCTCAAAGCATGCCCGACACTCGCTCACCGACCGTCGCCTGGTAGCGTCGGTGTTCGGCCACGTCAGCGATTATTTCTGCCGTCGTTTCCGCAATTCGCCGCCGCCTTACGGCACGCCCCCGCGGTCTTGGGCGGCTCGAGCGTCCCCTCACGTACACAGTACCCGCCTGCCAGCTCAGGGTTACCCAACCCGACGTCGTCGATCAGCTGTTCACAACCAAAGCCGCTGGGGCACTCGCAATAGTTGCCGCCGTCATCCGTACGCCCCGCAGCGTTCGCGCACCGACAAGAGCAGTACACCGCGTCCGTCGGGCGCCGCTCCGGATGCTGGGGAGCGACGGGCACAATCACACGATCGCCCGGTCCGCCCTGCGTCCCCGGAACGCGACACCCGTCGTCAGCTGCGTTTTCGACATCGTCCGCCGTTTGGCCGTACGGACAACTCACACGGCCGCGGAAGCCGTTCACCAAACAGACACGGGTTTCGCACTGAAACGATCGGCGTTCGACGTTCACTTCGCCCAGCGAATAACCGGAGAAGTCGGTCTGATACTCGTCTTCGGGAATGCACGGATCCCCGACGCCCCCGGCTCTGCACGCCGCCAATGCCACGCACACCGTCCCGACCATCACCACCGTCACTACCGATCTGAATCGTTGCCACGTCATGTTCTCGCTATGGCCGGCGAGTACACCTTCGATCAGATCAATGGGTTTGTTGGTCGTCAAACGACCGAACGGCGCCGTGGGCCACAGCGCCGCTCAGCGTGGCGGAGGCGCGCCCAACCTCAATCGATACGTCGCGCTGCTGCCACCACTCAACCGACGCGGCGCACCCACGCTCAGCCACGCTTGATAGTTCGACGAGGCGAACCGACCACCGCCGCACGTCTGCGCGAGCACCGAGCCCGGCATCGCGACTGTATCGGTGCAGAACGCCGTGAGGTCCGCCGCGATCTGAGCACCCGTGCGCGCATAGTCGAACACCTTGGCCTCGTCGATTTCACCGGACAGACCCAAACCCACTACCAGCTGCTGACCGGCGCTGACCGGCGCCGTCGGCGCCGCACCCGATCCTTCCTCGGTGCCGTCCACGTACACGCGGACCGTCGCGCCGTCCCAGGCCATGGCGACGTGCCGCCACGCGGAGCCGATCGGTGTCGTCGACTGGGCAAGCGTCGAGCCGTTGATGACCGCGTTCACCAACCCGGAACCATCAAGCCGCAAACCCCAACCGCCTCCCTTCGCAATCACGTCGCCAGCGATCGGATCGGCGCGAACATAGGCTTGCACCGTAAACGCTTCGTCAAAGTCGAACGCCGTGGGCGCGCCAGCGCGTCCGAACTCCGTCGTCCCAACCCGCAATCGCCCGCCGGACGGCGTCGCCGGCGCGCCAGGCGTCAGCAGCGTCGAGCCTACCGACAAGCTCAGCTGGTAGTCGTTGGCACTCGAATCCGGCACCAAGCGGCCAGAACTCTCGTCCATACGCCACCACACCAGCGGTCCACGCCCTTCGCCGACGAGCCCGTCGCACACGTCGCCACCGACCGCGCCGGCCGGCTTGCAGTGCGCGCCGCACTGAGCTGGGTCGTCGTCACAATCACCGGCCGCTGCTTGCGGCAACGCCTCGCTGTTGTAGCGGTCGTCATCGTAGTCGGGCACGACCTGCCCCGGTGACGCGTTCACGTTCGCGGTCACGTCCACGGTGAAGTCGAAGTTCAGCACGTTGGGATCGTAGAACTGCACGCACTGACGCGCGGATGCGGCGTTGGCTCCGCCGCTGCGCTCGATATCCGCAAACCCGTACCACGCTGGGTTCGAACCGCCGGCACCATTTCCACCGTGGACCAGCTCCGCCACGACGGTCGGCTCGCTCACCGCGGTCACCTCCATCCGAGGTTCATCGAAATCGACACCGCTGTTGTTGGTGATACGGACGCCCGCCCACAGTCGCCGGTTGTCGGCATCCCAAGTGCCCGGTCCGGCCAGGCTCACGTCGCTCACAACCGACACATTCGCCTGCGCGCCGCTCGCCTCGAGGGCCGGGTCCAGTGCCCGGCGCACGTCCACCTTCGGAGCGTCGGGGTCGCTCACGTCGACATGAAAGCGAAACCGTCCGACCACCTCGCGCTGAACACCGTCGAGCGGTTCCGCCCCAGCAGCGACGGTGCCACTGCCACTTCGCGTCGGCGTATCCCCGACGTCGGCGTTGGGCGTCCCGGATGCCGCCCGACCGTACGGCTCGTCGCGACACCCCGTGCCGAACAGGAGCAGAAGCCCGCCCATGCAGGCAAAACGCACAGTCTGTGAACGCGCCACGAACTCAGCCTAGGCGGCAAGGGTCGCTCTGACTGCTCACCTCGCGCTCGAAGCGCGCTCACGGCTCCGTCGCACCGGTCGCGGTGGCTCACGCTGGGGAGCGGCTAGAAACAGATGTCGAACGGCGCAGCTAAGCCGGGTTCGCGACGGGCGCGCCCCCGACCGGCTGGCCGTTAAGCTGCCGGCGTCACGCAATCGATTCGCAGGTGACGTGGAGCCTGGGGGCTGCACCCCATACGCCACCGACCCCGCAGTCTTCTTTCGTGGTAATTCTAGAGCGTCGCACCGGTGCGACAAACGGCGTTCGGTTTTCTCGACCGGCCGCGTTCCAGCAAAGAAACCACCCGTTACCCCGACGATCTTCCGGAGCCGTCCCGCTTCGATCGCCCACAGCGCGTAGGGACGCCAAACCCGCGGCTCCATCAAGGGGAACGGAACTTGCTAGCTCTGATACGCAACCCTCTGTTGCCCCGCCCCCACAGCACCGACGAGGTTCGACCTGATGCCAGCAACTCCCCCGACCAGGCTCTTCGGAACCATCAAGCCCTTGATCGCGCCTCGCCATGTCGCATTGCTCGGCGTGTTGCTGTTGATGTCCGGCTGCAGCAGCGGGTCGAGCAGCGGCACGTCACAGGGCGGCGCCGCGGGCACGGCACAGGGCGGCGGCGGCGGGACCTCGCAAGGCGGCAACGGCGGCACGGCTCAAGGAGGGAACACTCAAGGTGGCAACGCTGGCACGGCTCAAGGCGGGTCTAGTGAGGGTGGCTCGAACGGTGGCGGCAGCGGCAACCTCGGACTGCCAGCGATGTGCGACGGCGCGCCGCTCACGGAATGGGAACAGATGATGCTCGACGCCCACAACACGTGGCGCGGCTCGGCGGACCCTCCAGCCGCTGACATGTACCGCGTTCGCTGGGACAAGGCGATCGCTCAGAACGCTGCGAACTGGGTGGCTAGCTGCGATCCGGATTGGCCGCACTCGCCCGACGAAAAGCGCCAGGGTGTCGGCGGCTACGACGAGCTCGGCGAGAACCTCTCCTACTGCGGCGGCACCGCTTGCTCCGGTCACCCGGACGTTACGGACGGCAGCGGCAAGGGCGACGGCGAGGGCTGGTGGGAGGAGCGCCACGACTACGCTCTTGCAACCGACGAAAGCACCGGGGTCACGTCGCACTACACGCAGATGATGTCGTCGAACGTCTACGCGATCGGCTGCGCGACTCAGAAATGCGGCGCGCCGGGTCCGTCCGGTTGGGACGGAGAATGGTGGTGGACGATCTGCCAGTACGGTCCACGCGGGCAAGGCTATTGGAACGGGACGCGACCGTACGAGCCCGGATCGGGTGGCTTGGTCGACCCTCCGGCGTCCGTGTACGACGACCATCCAGCGCTGTGCGGCCCGTAGCAAAGCGACCCGCTTCCTCGCTCGCGCGCTCACGCCGGTCTAGCAAATGCTACGCTGCGGCATGCGCCGACACCTCTTCCTGGGACTGACCACCGCCGCCCTCTTCGCGGTAGCCGGCGCTTGTAGCGACGACTCTCCACCAGCCGAAGGCGCCGGCGGCGCAGCAGGCAGCAGCAGCGGCAGCGACGCCGGCGATGGTGGCGGAGATTGCGATACGAGCTCCTCCGATGGCATTCGTGACTGCGTCGAGCAGTCGCGACTCGAAGCGGATCTGAAGTTCGTCGCCAAACCGCGCCTCACGGGCAGCGACCACTGGAAGGCCGTCCGCGACCTGTGCAAGGAGCGCTTCGAACAGAGCGGATTCAAGGTCGAGCTACAAGAAGCGCTCGGCGGCATGAACGTCATCGGCGTCAAAGAAGGCGCCTCGAAACCCGACGAGCACGTGGTGTTCTCGGCGCACTACGATTCGGTCAGCGAATGCGACGGCGCCGACGACAACGCCACCGGCGTGACCGGCGTGCTCGAAATGGCGCGCATCGCCAAGAACGCGACGTTCGACCGGACGCTAGTCGTGGCGTGCTGGGACCTGGAAGAGGTCGGCCTCCTCGGCGCCAACGCCTACGCCACCCGGGCCAAGATGCGCGGGGACGACATCAAGGTCATGTACTCGCTCGAAATGCTCGGCTTCAAGTCGGAGCAAACCGACTCACAGACCGTGCCGTTCGGCTTCGACGCGCTATTCCCCGAACAGATCAAGCGCATCGAAGAGGACGAGTACCGAGCCAACTTCCTGGCGGTCATTCCCGACACCAGCGCGCTCAAGCCAGCCGAAGACCTCGCCAAGCACGCCAAGGCACTCGACCTGCCCACGTACGTGCTCGAGATCACCGACGGCCTCAAAAAGAACCCGATCGCTGGCGACGTG
>JAUIKB010000525.1 GCA_030430975.1 Polyangia bacterium | reverse complement strand
CTTGCCTCGCGTAGCGAAGATGCCCCAGGCTGACGAGCCCTGACTCTTGGCCTCTTCCAGCTCGAGCTCGAAAGCCTTCCCACGTTTCTTAACGGCTAGCCTCGCCTGCAACTCGGGCATGCCGAACATGTCGGAAGCGATACCCGGCACGTCATTCCAGACGCCTGCGAAAACGAGTGCCGGCCGTGCGCTGGAAGACTTCAACTCTACCTTGGTCGCCAAACTGCGCGCGGTCCAGTCGTAGCTGAGTCGCTCGGCCGTCGCGCTCAGCCATTGGCTGGCGTCGCCGTCGCCGGGGAGGTTCAGGCCCGTCAGCATGAACGACATGTCCCGGATGACCCCCGTCCGCGGCAGCCAGCTATCGCTGCGAGCTTCGAACGCGAGGTCGAGTTCTCCCGTCATGGTCTCTGAGCGACGTTTGACGACGACTCGCTTGGAATCGGCTCGCAGGCGGCCGTTCCACCCGTCGACGCGGCGATAGTGCGCCTCAGCGACGGCAGTCATTCGGCCATCGGCGACGTGCCAATCCTGGACGGTGGGGAGATTCAGTTCTCCGAGCTTCGTGGAGAGCTGATCGATGTCGACGTCTACGGCCTCAACTAGCGACGTGCTTGAGCCTAGCTCGTTCAATCGAACGGCTACGTCGATGCCGTCGATCTCGACGCCTCCGTTAGCGAGCAGGAGCTTCGCCTGCTTGGCGGAAGTGTTCAGCGCCGCCCTTTTCGCTTTTACTCGCACTTCCGCTTGGAGACCCGTCACGTCGAGACTGCGCTTGCTGCGGGTAGCGCGGAGGTGCTCAGCGCGATAGGTGGCGATCGATGCGTCGCCGACCTTGCCCGACCGAGCGTTTGCCATCGCAACCAGTGTCCCAGCGCCGTCAGCAAGCTGCACTCCCAGCTGCTCGCTGAGCGGCGACAGGTTCGCGATCTTGGCGCGGAGGCTCATGCCTCCCGAGAATGCGTTCTTCAGGTCCGATGATTTCGATCCCAAGTCCGTGCGCGTGCTCTTGGCGTGAACCAGCATGCTAAACCGCGGAGCTAGCTGCGTCTTCGCGCCAAACGTGACGGCGCCGCGCGCCTCGACTACGGTCGGGTATACCTCCAGAGTTTTTTCCGGATGGATCATAATGCCGCCGTGCAACAAGCCCTCACCCTCGAACAGGTAGCTCTGGATCCATAGGCGCTGGACACTGGTACGAATCTGACGCAGATCGATCCGCCAATTGTCGTCCGGTCCATCCGAAGGCTCGGCGTTCGCCTGCGCCAGGGGCGGGATGTCGAGACCTTCGATCGGCGGGTAGGCGGCGATGCGCTTCTTGCGCCCCTTGTCGGAGTCGTGAACCGTGCGGACTCGCAGGTCGAGACCTTCCCCCGTCAGCGACTCCACGCGAAACTCCCGATTGGCTAGACCGAGCAACGCGATGTCGAGTTCGACCTGCTCGAACCGAACGCGCAGCTGCACGTTGGAGTCGGCATGTCGGACCGCGAGGTCGGAAGCGTGCACCCGTCCGGGCAGCAGAGACCACATGAAACCGTGCTGAACATCGACTTCGTCGTCCGTCGCGTCGGCGATGAGGCTCGAGAGTCCGCCGGTCCAGAAGAGCAGGTTGGCGACCACCACATAGAGCAGCCACGCGCCTAGACCCGCTGCGAGAGCGTATGCGGCGACGCGTCGCGGTCGCGTTGTCAAAACGCTAGCTAGTTTGCTTCGGACCCGGTCCACTATCTGGGTATGACAACTCGGCAGGATCGGCGCGAGATGCGTTTCGCCCCACCGGCCGTAGCAATTTGGTACGCCGCTGCGTTTGGCGTGGAACATTTCCGCTGTACAGCCCGCCAGCGGACCGGGAGGCCGTTTTGCGGCGACGAAACCGCCATTTTTCAGGGATATTCCGCCAAGGCATAACGGTTTGTGGCCGCAGACGATTTCCTCTGGTAAGGCGTGGCGCAGAAGCAAGTCGACAGCGACGTCGCTTCGTTCCGCAGGAGCGGGCACGCACGCGAAGACTTGCTTCAGAAACGGCTAGGGGAAATGGGCGCGACCGTCGCGTTCAAACGATCGCTGGCCGGAAGTGAAAGAGAATCCAATGAATACAGGCACCGTAAAGTTCTACAACGATCAAAAAGGCTACGGCTTCATCCAGCCCGACGATGGCAACAAGGATGTTTTCGTCCACGCCACCGCGCTTGAGCGCGCCGGCATCAACGGGCTGCACGAGGGCCAGAAGGTGAAGTTCGACACCGCGACCGATTCGCGCAGCGGTAAGATCGCCGTCGACAACATCGAAGTCGTCTGATCATTTGCGGGCGTTCGCCCGCAGCTACGGATCGGGGCCGCCGCTGACAAGCTGGCGGCCCCTTCCATTTTGTACGGCAGGCACGATGCCACGGCACCCGTGGCAGGGCCATTCGCCAGCGAGCAGCTCAGCGGCCGAAAGGCGCAGCTGCCAAGGCCGTCGCCAAGCGACGCCACGCCGAGCGCTTCGTCCCGACCTGGGAGCAGCCGCAGCCGCCGTCGTCGGCGCTGGTTCCGCTCCCGTCACTGCCGCCGGTCGTTCCGCCCGCCGACGCTCCGCCGACCGACGTGCCTCCGCTTCCAGCGCTTCCACCGGACGCGCCGCCACTCGACATGCCGCCCGCGCCTGCCGCGCTACCACCGCCGGCACCCGACGAAGAGCCGCCTGCGGCGGCGCCGCCGGCGCCCCCAGTCCCACCACTTCCGGCAGCGCCCGGCGAACATACCTCACCGCCGAGTTCGAAGTACCCGATGTCCGGAGCAGCGCCAGCGAAGGCGTACCCGACGTCTACGCCGGCATCGATGAGCGGACTTGTCGAACCCGGCACGTAGCTGGCGTCGACCAGGGGATCGCTCGTCACGTCACTTGCGCTGGTGATCTGTGAAGACGCGTTGAAGAAGCCGTTGTGGTCGGCCACGAGACCGCTGCTTTCGACCTTGCCGGTACGGATCCAGAGATTGTTCCGGACGGCGCCACTCATGGCGCCGTCGCCCTCGATACGCAGACCGTCACCCGACGAGTCGGCGATGGTGTTGTTGAAGACGTCGGCACCGACGACGCCATCGAGCTTCAGGGCGTAGCTGGCCATGCCGTAGACCAAGTTGTTCGCGAAGGTGAGATTCTCAACCGTCCCGCCATCTTCGCCGCGAAACTCGGGGCCGCGTTCGCTGTCGTGGAGCGAATTGCAGCGGATTTCCAAATTGCTGGGGCCCTTCTGGACGACGATGATCTTGTTGGTCGAGAACCCGTACATGTCGTTGTTCAGAATGCGGATCCCGTCTCCGTTTTTGATGTCGATCGCGTTCTCAGTGTACGTGACGCCGGTCGAGCCGTCGTAGTAGATCACATTATTTTCTATCAGAATATTCTTGATGCTCCGCGCCACGCCCGACGAAAAAAGCTGAATGCCGTCTCCGCTGCAGTCGAAGATACGGTTGCCCCGGATAATCCAGTCTTCGGCTCCCGGATTGAGGACGATGCAGTGCGCGTCGTTGCCGGGCGTGCCGGTATCGAAGCCTGAGAGCTTTGAGTCGAGCACCTGATTGCCTTTGCCCCCACCATCGATACCGTCGCGGCCTCCACCGCTCGCGTCGATACGGATCAGCATGTTATTGTTGCCGTCGATGCGGATCGTGTCACTCGACGACGGCCCGGATATCGCCAGATCCTCGATGCGCCAGTAGTCACCCTGGATCCGAACCTGGCCGGTGAGCGTCGCTCCGACTCCGGACACCACGATCGGCTCGGTGGCCGTGCCGCTACTGGTAATGTCCAAGTCTTCGGTGTAGCCACCGGCGGCTAGCTCAACCCTATCTCCTGGTTTGGCCTGAGAGAGCACCGGCGAGATCGCCCCACCAGCCGACACCTGAAGCACCTCTGCCGAAGCGTTGGCTGTCACGGCGAAGACGACCGCGATCGCTAGTCCTGTCACACCACTCTGCTGGATCCCCATGCGTGAGTATCCCGATCGCACCCGCCGCACACAAGGTTCTACAGCGCGGTCTCGAAACCGATGTTCACGGTTGCGAAGGCTTGAACCGGAAGCGGGCTGTACTCCACATCGCCCAGCACCGCAGGCTGATTGCGCCACAGCGTCGCCGACAGCCCGAGCCAGGGTTGCAGATAGAGTCCCGACTTGAGCGGATGCCACTGGTAGCCGCCGATCAGCTCAGGCGACAGTTCCGCGACGTCCAGGGACCCGGCGACATTGTCGTGACTATATCGGAGTCGGAGGTAGCGCATCGCACCGCCGAATGCCCAGCCGTCCTCGGTTGGCGTCGGGTAGTAAAGGACGTACAGCGCGGCGCTCGGCAACACGCGGGCGTGAAACCCGTTGTTGCCGCCGAGCTGCACAACCGGGTCCGGCGCGTCGAGAGAAAAGCTCGCGAATGCGAAACGCACACCGCCAAGCCCGACCGGCCGGAGGCCTATCTGTCCGCCGTAGCCACTGAGTACGAAAGGCAACGGGTCCACTTCCGCGTGCACGCCGAGCTGGTCGGCGGCGGCCGCCGGCAGCGCGATCGATGCGGCCGCAGCCCACCCGGCGGTTGCCAAGCACACGGACGTTCCCCTCATGCAGTGACCGAGACTAGCACAGGCGGCCCGCATGAAGCGTGCGACACTGGAGAGGTGATGCACGTCAGCCTCGTGACGATCGTGGTCGAAGAATACGAACCAGCGATCGAGTTCTTCGTTCAGCTGCTCGGCTTTGATCTCGTGGAGAACAACCCATCCCTAACCAACGACGGCAGACCGAAACGTTGGGTCGTGGTGCGGCCTCCGGGCGCTAACACCGGCCTCTTGTTGGCCCGCGCCGACGGTGATCAACAACGTGCGGCGGTCGGGTGCCAGACTGCGGGCCGCGTGGGTTTCTTCTTGCGCGTGGACGACTTCATAGCGACCTACGAACGGTTGTCCGCGGCCGGGGTCGAGTTCGTGCGCGGCCCGGTGACCGAGGACTACGGCGCTGTAGCCGTGTTTCGCGACGTCGCCGGCAATCAGTGGGACCTGATCGGTCCCGCCTGAAGCGCGGAG